>CAZEQQ010000081.1:0-9333 GCA_964514425.1 uncultured archaeon | reverse complement strand
GCATTAAAATCTGTTGCAATATCTCCAGGTTCAATGAGAGATAGTTTTATCCCTTTCCTCTTCAGTTCCATTCTTAATGTATCAGAGTAGAAGGCTAAAGCGGACTTTGAACAACTGTATAGTCCCTGATAAGGAAGAGCTAGTCTTCCTCCAATCGAACCGACAGTAATAATTTTTCCTTTTTTATTTTTGATCATTGAAGGTAAGACATGGAGTATAGCACGGTGTGTTCCAAAAAAGTTTGTTTCAAATTGTTCTCTCATGTCTTCAATCGAGGTATTTTCAAGAGATCCACAAACACTATAACCTACACCATTTATCATTACATCAATTTTCCCTTCCTTGTTTAATATTTCAGCGATACAACTTTGAACGGATAATTCATCTGTAATATCCATTTGCAATATTTCGTAAGGTAAAGTATGCTCTGAAGGTTTTTTTCTACTGGTTCCGTAGATTTTGTAACCTTTTTGTGATAATAGGGACGCTATTTCTTGTCCTATCCCACCCGTAATTCCTGTTATAAGTACGATTTCTTTTTCTTCCTTATTACTCATAGTTTTAGAAGATAATGACTTAAATAAAAGTTTTATTGGTAATGCTAGAGAAATTTACATGAGTTAACGAGTTAGAAAAAGGAAAAGGAAAAAGAGAATAGAAAAAGTTAGTAGACTTTTTTATAGTCCTATAAATGTTCTAACTAGAGGTAATAGAAAACCTAAAGATGCTAATGCTTTTGGTCCATAAGTTTTAACGTAAAATTTCATACCTTTAACTACTCTCCAGTTAAAAGTTACAGTATCAATAGTTTGTGTTCCTTTATGGAAAGCTATAGAGCCTACATTTGAACCTTCCTTATCAGAATGTATGGTTATCCATATTCCTGTTCCTTGATAAAGAATCGCTGTCAACATTTTTATTAGAAGTCTATTATTATCTTTTTTAAGTTCTTCAACATCCGCAGGTATTTGAATATAATCAGAGTAAGGACTTAAGTTAAAATTAATTGTAAAGTCGCCTGGAAGAAGGCTCATTCCTCCTTTAAAGTCTAAAGTTATTTCTGCGGGTTCTTTTTGTTCAGGGTTTGAGTTTAATAGAAAGAATAGAATATCTTTAGTTTCATTTAACGTTTGTGTTGGTGAAACAGATGATACCACCCAATATTTCTTTTGTCGTATGACTTGAGGTGTTTCTTGCAATGTAAGTAGAATCCTATCGATAATTAAGAAATTCTCTAATCCACTGTTTTCCAAATTTTTGAATATTTTTTTCCATTCTTTACGATTCAGGATTTTACTATTCATTATTTCATCGATCTTATCTTCTTGAATTATACGAGCTATTTCTGCATCTAATTCTTTATTATCTAATAAATCAGAGAAACGATAATGAATATATAGTAAGACTAAAACATTTTGTACTGCTAAAGAGCTTCTATCAGATTGAGGTTGCAGATTAGGTGCAAAATGGTCAGTTAAAGATTCTTCTATTGTTTTACACCATTTAAAGAAATAGACACGAGTGACGGGGTCAAGTAAATAGTAAATAGTATCATAAAAATATGATCTTAACACATAAGGATGACGTTGAGCAGTGTAATAAGATTGTAATTTTCCTTCTGAAATAAGTAATAAGGGAGGAATTTTAATAACTATTGTAGCAGATAGAGCAAAGATTAACATGCTTACAGCTAAATAAAAAGATAGTTTAGTTAAAGCAGCAATACCACTTTCTGCTAGAAAAATGGCATTACTAATAAACTCAATGCCTTGAATTGCTAGATAGAAAAATCCGTAAGAAACCAAACTCAAAAGGAAAATAAAGATTAAATTAAAATTTCCAGTTCTATAATTCTTTTCCAAATTTCTGAATCCACTAGCTGACGCAATGGGTATTCCACTTCTAACTAGTTTATTGACTTCTCGGCTAAAATGTGAATTTACGAGAAAACCATTACTGAATAAAAGAAAAGAATTTCCTAATAAAACAAGCCAAAGTAGATGAACCCAATTATAAAATCCTGCTTCACTAAAATTTTTTGGATCAAACTGTAAAGTTGCCAAACCAACAATAGCTCCAATAGGGAGAATAAAACTCAGTATTGTTCCTATTGTTCGAGCGTAAAAATTTATTAATCTAGGAATAAAATTTTTCATATTACCTAGTCAGAAAGAAACTTTAAAAATCTAACCCAACCCAAAAATATTAGGTAGAGAATTTTTGAAACGATACTCTATTATTAAAAGCGCTTTCTTGATATTTTTTCACAGTTTCCATATTTTTCCTTCCTTTTCTAAAGTGTTTTTTCATAACTATGGTAGTCGTATGCTTTAAATATTTGATAATTAATTGCTTGAGTGATATGTCAAATTTGACTAGATAGATTTATTTACAATTGATACCTATTTTATTTTATGCTTTGGATTTCATTAATTTATGCAATAGTGTCAATGGTAATTTTATTAATTATTTTAGCACTAGTTGTTTGGAAACAAATAACATTAAAATCATCAGCAGTTTATTATCTTATAGTTTTAATTATCACAATAATAGGTTGGGCGTTTGGAGATATGATGCAAATCATTTATAGCGCTCAAGATAGTAGAGAAGGAGTGCTTTTTTTCTCCAGATTTGCGACTATAAGTAGTATGATTGCAATGCTATCAACAGTATTATTTGCTAGAGTTTTGACAGCTAGAAGAACTTTAAACTCACTTACAGTAGCTATCGCCTTTCTTCTGTTTGGTGCAGTTGTTGCGCTCACTTTAGGTTCGGGTTACACTGTTTTAGATCCTATTGATGATGTCCCCTTTTATAAAACTGAAGCAGATTTTATTTGGGTGATTTTGGATGCATTGATGGTACTTTACGCGGGATCGCTGTTTTTGTATTACCTCATAAGACAGCAAAAAATCGTTGATAAAAAATTCAAAGGAGTACTAAAATTAATGATGGTAGGTGTAATCATAGCTTTCTTCGTCAGTGCTGGTCTATATACCATATATGCGTTCTTCTTTGTTGTAGAAACATTACACTTAGAAATGGTTTCTGCGGCAATTGGTGCTTTTCTTATTGGTATTGCTATATTGAAAGGAGGAAAAGAAGCTCTTTACTATTCATCACGAGTCTATTCTTTGCACATCTTTACAGAAGATGGTATTGGTGTCTATGCGGGAGTATTTCAATCTGGTTATCTTCCCGATGAACAACTCATCTCAGGTGTAGCAGCAGCTATTTCTACGTTTGCAGCTGAATTAATAGGTCAAGATGTCTTTCCAAAAGAAGTAGATCTTGGAAACTATTCATTAATGTTGGAAAAGAAAGGAAAGTATCTTTGTCTTGTTAGTAGTGAATCACCAACAGCTCATTTAAGAGAGAATTTAAAAAGAATAGTCGAGGATTTTGAAGAGAGCATGAGTACAAAAGAAATTAGTGATTTAGTAGAACGTAATATTTCTTATGTACCAAGAGTTTTAAGTTATGAGTATTAAACTACCGTAGAGTTCTTAAAGAACTCCTCTTTTTTCTATTTATGGATTTAGCTATAAAAGGAAGAGCAGCTATCTATTTTGATGCTCAAGAAGTTTTGCACATTGTTAAAAATCCTTTGATTCTTGTTGAAGGTTCTAAAATTGTAGAAATAGGAAAAGAAGAAGATGTTAAAAAAGATTTAGTGGGCCACGATAGAATAGGCGATGCTAACCAACTCCTTCTCCCAGGTCTCATAAACTGTCATACACACCTAGGAATGACACTTTTTCGTGGATTATCTGACGATCTTCCTTTAATCACATGGTTAAATGAACATATTTGGCCTTTAGAAGGAAAATTAAATGAACAAAGAGTTTATGACGGAGCTCTTCTGGGAGCTATTGAATCTATAGCAGGCGGTGTTACTACCTTAGATAGTATGTATTGGTATCCTGAAGCTGAAATTAAAGCGATGAGTACAGTTGGAATGCGTGGGATTGTAGGATTACCTATTATTGAAGATGTAACGACTGTAAATCAAAGTATGGAAATACTAAAACATCACCATAATTCCTGCGACGGGAAAATACGAGCTGATTTATGCGTTCATGCACCTTATACTGCATCAATACAAATTTATAAAGAAGCAAATATTGCCATAAAAGAATATAACGAACATGTGGATGAAGCTAATCGAATTAATCTCCATACCCATTTAGCTGAAGCTGATACAGAGTTTGAACAAGCAAAAAAACTGAATGAAAGAAAAGAGCAAAAATTTCCGGATAGTATTTCCTCTCCAACAGAACTTTTGGACAAAATAGGTGTATTAGATGAAAATATTTTAGCTGCTCATTGTATTCATATGAGTGATAGAGATATGGAATTACTAAAGAAAAATAAAGTGAGAGTAAGTTTAAATCCATTATCTAACTCCAAATTGGGAAATCACATGCCTAATTTACCGCGATATATAGAAGAAATTCCTTTAGCAGGTCTAGGAACCGATGGACCAGCTAGTAATAACACACAAGATTTGTTTGATACGATTAGGTACATTAGCTTATACTATAAAGGATACAATAGAGATCCTACAGTTGTGAAGGCTGAAGAAGTATTAAAATTAGCAACTATAAGAGGTGCTAAAGCTTTAAGATGGAATGGTTTAGGTACGCTTGAAAAAGGCTCTTTGGCAGATATTATCACAATTAATCTTAAAAAACCACATCTAACACCTGTAGTAAATGAACAATCTATTATCAGTCATTTTGCTTATTCTATGAAAGGAAGTGACGTTGAAAACACTATAATTAATGGAGAAATCGTTTACGAGAATAATGAACACAAAAATAGTAATGTTCTAGAATTAATGGATAAAGTAGAAAAGACCATTCAAGAAATGATGATAGAATAAAAATGTTCTTTCTCTCCTTTCTTTTTAAAGAAGTATCTGTTTAGTTTTATTGCTTTTAGACAGTTTCTTCTACACAAAAAGTATTTTCGAATTTGTGTTTAGTACAGATGATTAAAACTCCAACAATTACAATTATCAAGGATAAGATAGTTATTAAAAGTGAGGTATTTCCCAAATTATTCCATTCTCTTAGAGCTATCCCTCCATATGTAACAGGAATGATTATCATAAACGTGTTATAAACTGCCATTGAGGAAGAGATCTTACAATCTCTTAAAGCTATTTGTATTCCTCCTGTTGATCCTAAAGCGGTTAAGGAAAATATGAAAAGATAAATGATAAAAATTCCAAACAACACAAACAATAATTTTTCAGCTATCAATATTGATAACCCTTTAACGACTATTGTTTGAAAACCTGAGGATATGCCAGCAATAATTGCAAACAGGAGTCCTTTTGTTTCTTTGGGGAGAAAGAAAGTTAAAGCTAATGTTATGGATAGCATGAAGAAAATTAGTATGATTACCATAAAAGATAAAGTATTTTTTGTTAAATCGTTCCATTCAACCCATGAAACAGTATAGATTTGTCTACTCATAAAATAGCCTATACTAGAATTACCTACTATAACGAGTAAAATCCCAATGTATTCCAAAGTAGATAGCTTTTCACCTATTATACGTTGAGAATAAATAACTAAAATTACTAAACCAAAACCAGTTAAAGGTGCTATAACAGTTAATGGTGCCCAAAGTAAAGCAATAAAATAGCACATTATACTTGCAATGGTTAAGGAGAAACCAAATAACCATTTAGGTGTTTTAATTGCTTGTTTTATCAACTTAAGATAGTTCTCTTTAATCTCAACTGGAAATTTGTCTATTGCTTGTTTTTCTAATGCAAATCCTATATTGTAAAGGGCGAAATAAAGCACACCAAAGAGGAGTGAGATGAAAAAGAGGATTATAGACATTGTTTGGAATAAAAATAGTGCAATTAAAAATATTCCTAAAGAAGAAATTGAAACAAATAGGAATAATGTAGTATGTGCTTTGTCATTTTTTCTTTAATGCACAAATTTATTTACCTTGCTTAAAAGAACACTTTGGAATGGAACTAGAACAATTTTGTCCTGACATCATAGTTGCAGCAGGATTTAGCAATTACTATCGTAAATATCCAAAATATAAAGAAACTTTTGGCGAAGATAAAGCAACTTGGACTTGTTATTTAGATACTGTAACTATTGAAGAGCATCTTGAAGAGATCAAAAGTAAAATTCCAAAAGATAGACCTTATCTTCTTTCAGGACATTCAATGGGTGGAGCACTTCTTATTGAATTAATGAAACGTGAAAAGTTAGAAAATTGCAAAGGTATAATTCTTGTAGGAGCTTCACAAAGGATTTATCCTCATTGGTTTCTTAATTTTACCTTTTATACGCCCGTTTTCGTTATTTATGCTTTCGCCATAACATTAGTGCTTTCGTATCCTCTTATTCTTCTTATTACAGGCTTCAATACTCATAAAGCCAAACAAGCTGCTTTTGAAGGATTGGAGCGTTTGCTTGAAAATGGTGCAAGAAGAATGAAAGCTGAGTATAACCAGTGTTTAAGAAAGGTTGGAAAAAATACAAACCCAATCGTGGAAGAAAATAAGGCTATTCCTGTGCTTTTTATTAGATTAAAAAAGGATATGATGGTAAAAGAAGAAGATGTTAGTAGAACGAAAAAATTGTTTGAAGTCTATAAGGAAAGAATAATACCCACAGATTCTGTTCACTTAACTCACGATTTTGATGACGATGTGGCAAAAATGATTAAAGAAGAATATCCCTTCTTTGGTTATTCTGCTTCAAAATGTTGATTGTTGTTTTCAGGTACAATGGGTTCAACATAATAAACTATTTTTCCAGCCCATCTTACTTCTCCTGTTTTGTAAATTGGATTAGAACGAACATTACGAAGTATTGAGACAGATAAGTTATATTTTTTGCTAAGCTTACTTAATGACACAAAAGGATCATCGAATTCAGAAAATAGACGACGGATTAACCCTCTTTTTGATTCATCGACTACTAAACTTCCTTGATCATTAATAACATACCCAAATGGTGGTCTGGACATGACCTTCTTTTCTTTTATTCTATTGTACATTCCTTTATATCTATTCTTTTGATATTTTTGGAAAGATATCTGTTCAGGAGAAGGCTCAACTTCATCTTGTTTTGATTCTTCCAACTTATCAGAAAAAATAATGGTTATTCCTTTCTTCTTTAATAGTATTTTCAAGTAACTTAAAACGTCTGAATCATGTGAAATAACACCCTCGCTAATACACCAAAGTTCAGAAAATTCTTTATTTTTGGCTAATTCTAAAATATTCGTAAAACCTTCTCTTTCTTCTGGATCAATATGCTGTTCTGATTCCTTTACTATTTGCTTTATCACTCTTTCGCCCATTTGATATAGTTTAGCAGATAATTCCTCAATTTGCTGTTCAATTATTACAATTTCCTCTTTTTCTACTGCTCTACAATAAAAAACACAATTAATCATACAACCTTGTGATAAGGTGAGGTGAGATTTAAAAGATTTTTCATTACAGAATACATTTTTTGCCTTACATCTGTACACTAAAGAGAATGTTCTACAAACCTTAAAATCGCTTTTTACAAATATTGGTGAATTAAGTACCCTTACTCAAATAAACCAAATATTTTTCTACACCGAATGGAAAGAGTTGATAAGTCTAATTTAAATCTACTTTTTATGTTGTAGATTAAGAGTTGTTTCGAGAAAGTATTTATACATTATTTAACATATTAATAGTTGACTTATAATGACAACAAATAGGTTATTGGTTTTTATTGGGGTAGGACTACTTCTATTAGTGTTTCCTCCCTTTTTAACTATTGGGCTAACAACCAATGTGGCTTTTATCGAAAATAATCCTTTAGAATTAGAACTAGAGGGTAATTATCACAACGACTTTCTTATTTCTCAAACTAGTTCAGCAATGACAAAAACAGCAAGAATAGCAATTTATCATGAAACTAATTATACTGCCCCTACTTATGCAGCAGGTGCGGGTGATGCATCAAATAACAATGCAACTACAGTACATGAATTACTTATCGAGAATGGCTATAATGCTACTTTAATTACGACAAAACAAATTTACGACTATGAATTAGTAACAGCAAAGTATGATGTTTTTGTAATGGTAGACAAGCTACCTCGAGAAAATATAACAACAAGAGTGTTAGATTTTTGGTTAGGAGGTGGTGGACTTTTAGCTTTTGACGGAGCTATTATCTTTCTTACCTATTTTGGTATTATTGCCCCTGAATCTACAGGAAGCACAGGTTACAATACCTATTACAGATTTGTTAGTAAAAATTTCCGATTTGAAACCAAACATCCAGTTTCTAAACATTATGAAGTCGATCAAGTAGTACCCATGCCTCAATGGTGTACAGCTTGGAATTGGGCACAATTAATGGCTTCATCAATAGCGAGTGATTTAATACCTATTGCAAGGACAGAACACGCAGTTTACGATGATTATGTTAACATTTTAGCTTATGATCCAAGTGATAGAGGAGGACGTGTAGTTACAGTAGGTTATGATTTTAATATAGCTGTAATTACAGGTATTCATCAATTAGTACTTAATTCTGTTGAATGGCTTACTCCTCATCCTAAAGGTAGAATTCTTTTTGATTTAAATCATATTCCCTATTATGGGATTGATGCTTGGGATACTAGTAATATAACTTCAAAATTATATGCTACTCGTGATTATTTAGTTTCTCATGAATTTTGCGTAGATAAGTTTTACCCAGATAGTGCTGAGGAATTAACTTCCGAACTCTTATCAAATTATGATATTTTATGGATAAGTCTCATTAAGAAAAAACTCTTATCATCAGAAATATTAGCAATTAGAGAATGGGTAGAAAATGGTGGTTCGTTACTTCTTCAAGGAGATAGAGGTATAGTTGCATTTCACCCTCATCATCATAATATTAATAATGTTACCGAATCTTGGGGTTTAACAATAAGTTTAGATGAATCAGCAACTATTGACACTTATGATGTCAAACTTCCACACAGTATCACTGAAACTGTTTCAACAGTTACCACATTAATTTCAGGAAACGTTAAATTCACATCAGATGCATATTGGGTACTTAATAATACTAATGAGGAGGTTTTAGCAGGTGCTGTTGAAGTTAATACAGGAAGAGTTATTCTAATATCAGACGTAAATGTATTTGATGATACTCGTATTGAACTAACTTCAAACAAAAAATTTGCCCTTAATATTATGAACTGGTTATCTTCAAATGAAGCTAAAATTTTAGTCTATACAGATGGTGTACAATATGCTAACGGAAATCTTTACTGCAGTCCTGCGCCAATTGCACTTAACCAACTCAATCA
>CAZEQQ010000080.1:0-9450 GCA_964514425.1 uncultured archaeon | reverse complement strand
AGCAATTGCACTCGCAGATATGTGAATTTCGGGTTGAGTGGTCATTTTTTACACTTTATTAAATTGTATTATATTGTTTTTCCTTATTAAATATATGCTAATAAGGGATTATTTTTTCTTTTTAAAACATTTTTGCAGTTTATCCTTTATCATAGTTGACATTATTTGTTATCGATTATTTGTACATGACTGTTTAAAGGGATGTTTTGTTAAGAATATATATGCCAACTCTTTAAGTAAATGTAAATCAATGTGGTCAGGAGGGATATTTTGTGTAGTTATTTTGTCTATATAATCCATTAACGCCCAAAAACCAATAAATAGGTCTAATGGGAAGCCTTTTGGATATATTTCTGCTAAAGGAGGTGTGTTAATTTCGCGTAAATGGATATCATAGCCTTGTAAAAACTGATGGATGTCTTTCATCGTATTTGGAAATTGTTCATTTTCTGTTTCCCTGTATTCTATTAAGATCTGTCGTCCAAAGAATGTTCCAACATCTTCGAAGCGATCAAAAGATCCTTGCATGTAAAAAGTTGGGTCAATTAAAGATATGCTGACAATATCACCAACTGATGTTAATCTTATCATTAGATTACTTTGATGAAAGTCTCCAAAAGCATCACACCCCCCTGAAGACATTTTTACCATGTCTAGTAGATTTCTTGATTTTAACATTATTTCTTGTTCTTTATCCGATCCTTTGAAGACATTTAATATCAGTCTTCTAAACATTTCTTCATAAACATCATAGATGACTTTTCTTGGTGAACCTCCGTGTATAATTGCTAAAACATATCCCGCCCAAAAACTTTTGTCAGGAATCATATCAATTTCATCATAATTAAGTCCTGTTATTCCTTCATAAGCTATGAAAGTAGGTTTTTGCAAGTTTACATAAATATATCGAGGTACTCGTACAATAGACCGTGTAGAAAACTTTTTCTCCAATAATGCTGTATTCTTCATTTCAGTTATTGCTTCATCTATATTTTCTACAAACTTTATAGCTAACTTGCTTTTATGGTTGTCAGCGAATTCTGAAGAATAAAACACATCAACAACATATACTTCACCAAACCTTCCTCTTCTTTTTACATATTCAACATCTTTTATTGAGATGTTCCTAACATCCTTTCCAGTGCTTTTTCTCGCTTCATCCACAAGATAATAAGAAAAGTTATCAATTAGAGAGATTAAGGTTGTTTTAATGGTTTCAGTCATCACATTACTTTCTAATTCTTATTTATTAAACTTATGTTAATTCTTCCTCAAAAAAAATAAATTTATTCAATTTATTTAGAAAGATGACTTCAAAAATTGATTAATCATTGTTTTTATAACTGTTAGCCTTTTTGCTATCTCAATTATCTCTTGCTTTTCTTTAGTTATTGCTACCAGAATTCCTATTTCAGTTTCTTCTAAAATAACAACTCCATCTCCAGCATCTAAAGTTTTTTCTCCTTCTTGTTGTAAAGTTTGTTTGACTATTTCGGGATATTTGCTCAATATTCCTAAAACAAAACTAGCATGTTTATCACTCATCCCTTTGGTTATTGTTTTTAGAGTTTCTTTTCCATCATTATCACTATAAACAAAGCACACACCTGTTTTAGGAGATAATCCTTTAATTACTGATGAGAGAAGTCTTTGGATTGAATCCTTCTTTGTTTGTTCTAATAATTGCTCTGTTAATTCTGCTTTTTTATGAGTTTTAATCATAGCTACATCCCTTTCTCCTTTCAAACCAATAAAATCCATCAAACTTTCCACTGTCTCTTCTGAAGCCTTTATTGGTGAGGAGTTTTTTTGAGGAGAGGGTTTTATGGGTTGAGGGATGGAAGTGGGAGAGGGTTTTGCGGGTTGAGGAATGGAAGAGGGAGAGGGTTTTGCGGGTTGAGGAATGGAAGAGGGAGATTGTGTTTTAGTTACTTCTTTAGGTTCTTCTCGAATTGAAGGACTTAGTTGTTTTTGAGCTAATATTTTGTCTCTATTACGATAGAAGTCGTTTTTTATAGTGTTTGCAGCTCTTTCAGCTATCAAACTTCCTAAACGTTTTATTAAAGCAGTTTGTGATCGTGGATCCATTTTATCTATTGCACCATAATCACTTAGATGTTCGTAAATCTTGTTTTTTATTATTTCTACAATTTTTACTGTATCATTTGTGTTTACATCAGGCTCGAACATAGCACAAAAAATAACGTTATACCATATTGAATAATCAGATCTAAACACTTCATTTGAAAGAGTAAGATTCCCATCCTTTTTTAACTCGTCTCTTGCTTGTGTGCTTGTATCTATTAGATGAAAAACTGCGGACATCATTGATTTAGGATTAATAATACGATCATAGATTAATTCTTCTTCTAAAGTAAACAAACAAAATCCAATCAATTTTTCCCAAGGCAGTTCGAAATCACTAATTTTTATCACACTCATTTGTTAACGTTAGTTTACGCTTTGATTTATATAATTTATTACATGTTGTACAATTTCGACAACGTTAAAGTATATTTCTAGTAATAAATCTAGAGATTAAAACTTTATTGTTGAAAAATAGATGAAATGTAAAAATAAAAACTATTTTTTCTTTTTACCTTTATCTTTGTCTTTACCTTTCTTTTTCTTTTCTTTTTCTTTTTGTTTCCATATTTTGGTATTTTTACTAGATTCTTGTCCGATGATGACAGCGCTGTATGATCTACTACCACTATCTTCTACTTGTCTCACAGTAACGCCAGAATCACTTTCTCTTTGTTGAGTTTCTTTTAACATCATCTGTATAACTTCTTGTCTTCTTTTTTCTCGAAGTTCTTCTTCAGTTAACTCTTTCTTAATTGGCTCTTCTACAAGTTGTGCTTCTTGTTCTGTGGGTCTAGTGGGTTTGGGAGGAGTTTTTGGTGCTACATCACGTTTTGGCACAGGTTCAGAAACAGGTTCAGAAACAGGTTCAGAAACAGGTTCAGAGCTGGTAGGCTTAAAATCTTCTATTTCAATCTCGGTTTTGCTTTCGAATTCGATAGAATCTGCATCTGTAATATCATCTTTATTATCTTCAAAAGCTATTGAATCTTCTGTAGAGGTAAATTCCTCTGGGAGTGGTTTATATTCATTGAAATCATCGTCTAGTTCATCTAGAATATGACTACTCGAAGTTATTTTTGCTTCTTCAGAAGGAACAGGTATTTTAGCTTTTTCAGAAGGAAGAGGTATTTTAGCTTCTTCAATGATGGAAGAGATCTCTGAATCTTTTTCTAATTCGGGTTCTTCCGATAGTGCATCATCACTAGTGATAGCTTCAGCTAGACCCAAAGTTACTTGATTTAGTTCTTGCTCCAATTCTTGTTTAGCTTTAATTTCATCTTCAACAGAGGAAGTTTTATCTTGTTTCTTTTTGTAAATATTTGTGATATATTCAGAAACACTTTTTATTTCCTCTTCATTCCACTGAATGTACGGAAGATTTTTATCGATTACTGCATTTGAGTCATTCATTAGTAAACCACAATCTAACTAGTAATGTTATATCTACAATATGCACAAGGGTATTAAATTTTTGCGAAAGTGTAAATCCATCATTTATTTTTAAACAATTTAGAGAAAAGTTAAGAAAAAATTTTCTCTAAAGCTAAGAGCTTAACAACATAGCATTAGTATTTACGACGTGTTGTACATGTTGAAGTTTTTCAGCTAAGTCATCTACATCATCTTCATTTTGAACAATACCCACAAGATAGTTATCTTTCAAACAGTTATCCATCACCACATACCCTATTCCAGTGTCAAGTACCTTTATTTCTTCGGCTGAACCCAATAAATCATCAATTACCATCGGATATTTTCTAAATATAGTAATGATTTTTACTGCTACATCTTTACTTAGTTTACCTCTTATTATGGCTGTTGAATCTTTACTACCAGGTTGTGGTACTAAAGCAGCTGAAGAAAGTGATGTTAATTCTGCGGCAATACTGTCTAATAGTGCATCTACTGTTGCTCTTATCGCTGCTCTTACTTCCTCTTGCGATGCATTCTGTTCTAAAAACAATTTGATGTACTCCCCAGATTCAAGTTTATCTTTAGGTATGTTCAAGCTTTCATAAGCTGTTTCTTCGAATTCTATGAATTCGTTTCTTTTATGTTGTTTTCTTTTAACAGTTTTTATTTCGCCACTTTCAATTTTTTTTACTGATTTGGCGGAGGTTTTTTTCTTCGACATCCTATTCAATAAACATTATCTCATATCTTCTAAAAAAATATTTTGCTTACAATGATTTTCTTACTCTATTTTTTAGAATCTTTTACCCACTATTCAATTGATTAGACCTTCTTTAGCATTTTTAATTACTCATACGAAACTTTTTTTATGTTCTTTTTCTGAAAATCTTAATGGACGAAGGTAAAGTACCAATAGAAAAATTGGAAAAGATGATGAAATTACAAGGTTTTCTAAATAGTGGAGTTGTTACAGCAGGAGAAATAGGAAAGGATGCAGCTGTTGTAAACTTTTTAGAAGCTCAAAGAAAAGCACAAAAATACTATAACTCGTCTAAGGAAGCCTTTATTGTTCTTAAAACAGATCCCATAACATTTCCAACACCTGAACCTGGAAAGTATGCAGTATTAGTCAATGCAAATGATGTTGCATGTTCAGGTGCATTAAGTTTTGGTTTTTTGCCTACGCTCATTTATCCTCCTTCTACAACATTTGAAAAAATATTAGAAATACAAGAACAGATCCATGATGAGTGTATGGAACTTGGAATAACAATTTTAGGGGGTCATTCAGAAATATCAAATTCTGTAAATACGCCCATAGTTTCAGGAAACATGATTGGTTTTGTGCCTTCAGAATATCTTGTACCTAATGACTTAAAATTAGGAGATCAAATTCTTATTGTCGGCTATCCTGGAACAGAAGGCACAGGTATCATTATTGCAGAAGCTGGAACAAAGATTACGTCTATACTCAATGAAGATGAAGTTAAGTGTGGTATAGCTTTAGGTTCGTCCCTTAGTATTTCACAGCTAATTATAGAACTCAATAAAAAATTCCAGCCCAATTTATTCCATGATTTAACAGAAGGCGGTTGTTTTGGTGCTTTATATGAGCTTGTTAAATTTAAAGATGTAGGGATCAAACTTTTTACCAAACCATCTTTATCTTCAGTTACAAAAAAATTAGCTTCATCTTTATCTTTTGATCCATATTACTTAATTTCTTCTGGAGCTTTTTTTGTTTCAGCAAATCCTGAAACCATACTCGAAATTCAAGAATATTTATCTAACAAAAGTTATCATTGTCAAGTTATTGGAGAGGTCACAGAAGAAGGCTCAATTGTTCGATTAGGAGAACTCATTATTCAGGAACCTAATGGAGATGAGATAACTACCGCCTTAAAAAACTTAGTAAACTTTAATGGTGATTAATATCAAAGAAACTTTAGAATATTCTAATTGGGGTGCTGAAGCTTTTTTAATTAAAGATTCATGGTTTGGATTTACCGTAATACGAAAAGTTAGACCTGTAAAAGAGTATCGTATTCCTCAGATCGATAAGGAGTTACGCCGTGCAAGAACAATTTTAGAATCACGTTTACTAATAGCTGCAAAAAATGCTGGCGTTCGTACTCCTTATGTTTATTCAGTAGATATTGAGAATACTACAATTATTATGGAATACATTGAAGGGATACAAATGAAAGAACTACTTTACAGAACAATATCTGAAAATGAAAAATTTGTGATGGTTGAAGAGATTGGGAAAGAATTGGGAAAACTTCATTTTCAAGACATAATTCATGGTGATATTACTACTAGTAATATCGTTGTTTGTGATAATCGCTTTGTTTTCCTTGATTTTGGATTAGGAAAAATAAGTAAAGCAGTAGAAGATAAGGCAGTCGATTTACTTCTCATTAAAAAGTGTTTTACAAGCACTCACACTGATTTGGCAAAACAATTCTTTTTGAAATTTCAAGAAGGGTATGCCAATATATATGATGAAGCTAAAAAAGTCATTAAACGTGCAATACGTGTAGAATCACGCGCTCGTCACCTTAAAGAGCAAGATGTTATAGCTGACTATCTTTCCTTGTAATTTTAGGATAAGCTTCTACTCTTTTTATTGTATCCCAAGCTTCTTTCGCATATTTTTCTTGCACTGTCCAACTCCCTTCTATTTGTCCATTTGAAGCCATGTTTCCAAATATTACTCTCACTTCTCTTGGGACTTGACCATAACCTTCATGTTCTAATTGTGTGCCAGGTAAAGGCATAAACACATGAGGTCGTACTATAGCACCTTTTGCGATTAGTTTCTTCATGACATCAATAGAATCCATTTCTTGTTCTAACGTAGCATTAGGTAAGCCATAGATAAAATCAACGATTGCTCTGAACCCCATTTTCATGATTATGTCAATTGCTTGTAATCCTTCGTCTACTGTATGCCCTCTTCTAATATTCTCAAGAATTTCATCATTTCCTGACTGAAGCCCTATTGATATTCTTCTATTAGTTATCAAAGGTTTAACAATTTCCATTAATTCAACAGAAACTGTTTCTGGTCTAACTTCTCCTGGAAAAGTACCATAGAATATTTTTCTCACTCCTTTTACCTCACGAATCGAAGAAAGCAAGTGTTCTATTGCTTCAATTTTCACTTCTCTTGGTTTTTGTGCCATATATCCAAAAGAGTTGGGAGTTATAAATCTAATATCGCCCATTTTGTTATTCGCTAACCATTTTACTATTTCTACTATCTTTTCAGTTGATCTATGGCGCACTTTCTTATGATACATAGAAGGTACTTGGCAGAAAGTACAACCAAAAGCACATCCTCTTGTTATTTCAAGGGGAGGAAAAAGTTTTCTTTTTACTGAAAAGAAAGGATAATTATCCAATTTTATCAGTGAGGGAGCTGGTGTTACTACTACTCTTTCCATTTCTTTTTCCAAGTAAGCTATACCTTTTGTTGAATAAATGTCATCACCATTTTTTAGGCGTTGAACAAAATCAATAAATGATAATTCACCTTCTCCAATAAATGCAAAATCAAATCCGAGTTTTAATGTGCTTTCAGGATCTCCAGTAGCATGACTTCCTCCCGCAACAAACAATATACGTTTCAAATCACTTTGAGAGAGAGTGTTATAGATATTATTTAATTTGTCATAGATGTATCCTATTTGTGCGGTTCTAAAAGACATTGCAATGATTAGAAACTCATACTTTTCCAAATAATTCTTAATTTTTATGTTATCTATTAACGTTTCAATAAATAAAGGGACACTCTGTAATTCTTTGTTCTCGTCAAATGTTGCGATTATAGAAGTTAAACTGTAAAAATTTTTTTTCTCCACTTCAACTATTACAGCAACATTTCTCTGCATTTTTATCTCCAATTAACTTGTACATCTTCAGGTCTAAAATGTTGATCTATTGAACTATCTTCAATTCTTGTTATCCATCCATTCTTAACCATTAAAATACCCAACCAAGCTATCATAACACCATTATCCATGGCCAAATCAGCATTTAGTCCTATAAATTCTGCATCATGTGAATCAGCCATTTTAGATAACATTTCTTTTAATCTTGTATTTGATGCAACTCCTCCACAAACAAGTACCTCTTTCTTTTTCGTATGAGCTAAAGCTCTTTCTGTTGTTTCTACTAACATTGAAAAAACAGTTTCTTGTAAACTGAAAGCAATATCTTCTAAATTATTGTTATCATTAGTTAATAATTTTGAGGCATGAGTGAGAATACCTGAAAAAGAAACATCCATTCCTTTTATCACATAGGGAATTGGAAGATAGTTTTTTCCTTTACTTGCCAAAAGTTCAATTACTCTTCCCATTGGCATATCTTTATCACTTAATTGTGCATTCCTACCAAAAACATCTAAACAGTTTCCAACGGGAATATCTAATGTTTCACCAAAAACATGATATCTTCCTTCAGAAAAGGCTAGTACTT
The DNA here is from genome assembly GCA_964514425.1 of uncultured archaeon. GTDB lineage: Archaea > Asgardarchaeota > Heimdallarchaeia > Heimdallarchaeales > Heimdallarchaeaceae > CAZEQQ01. The sequence goes on along the minus strand of CAZEQQ010000080.1, from coordinate 1,464 downwards.
GTGTATTTCCTCCAGAAACATATAAAACGACAGGGTCATCCATTTTCCCTACCAATCGCCCTATTTCAACATGAGCTATAGGGTGATTAACCGCTATCAAAGGCTTTTTCAGAGTTAAAGCCATTGCACGAGCAGTAACAGCACCGATTCTTAAACAAGGTCCTAATCCAGGTCCTTTTGCAAATGCTATTAACTCTAATTCTTTACTGGAAAGATGGGCTTTTTCTAATGCCTCGTTAATTGCAGCAACCATATTGTTACTATGAAATTCTGATGCTTCCCTAGGATGAATTCCACTTCCAAAAGGTGGTTTGTAAGTTTTTCTTATATTACTCATTATGGTTCCATGTTCATCTATTATTCCTATACCTAGCTTATCAGCAGAGCATTCTATTCCTAGCGTTATCATATTCCTAAGTATTATATTCTCATCTTGTTAAAAAGATATATTTTAATCAACAATACAGTAAACTTAAAATTTAGAAAACTACTGTTGCTTATGAATCGTCTCCTTCAAATTATCTATCCTTGGGAAAGTCCCGAAAAAGCAGCGAATAAAGTTAATACTGAAGTTGCATCCTTCTTACTCTATAATTTTACTCTTTTTTTTCAATTTCTTGTAATTTTTCTAATTTCAAAGGTATTATTTTTACCTATGAAGCAAGCAGAAATATCACAAAGAGGATATGAAGGGGGAATAATTCGCACGTTAGAAGTGTTTGCTACAAATTTTTGGTTATCTCTACTTTTATTTTTACTAACTATGGTAATTAGTGTTGCTTTTTCTTTAGTTCTAATTCGACTTAATCCCAAATATATTCCAGAATTAGTTTCTCAGATATCTTATGATGTTAAAATGATAGAAGAAGAAATTAAGTTCAAAGTTATAATTAAGGATATTCTTGTAATATTAAAAGCATCCTTTTTACTCTTCCTTGTCGTTGAAATCCTTACACAAGCAGGTTCAATGATAGTATTATCACTCTCACTCTTTATAATTTTCGCGACCAATTCTTGGGTCGTTCCTATCTATGTTTCCCTCCTTATCTCGCAACTAGTCTTATTTCCAACTTTTTTGTTTTTCTATAATAAGTATATCTTAAGAAAGCATACTATCACTAAACGTCCAGATTATAGAGATTTTTTTAATGAATCGGGTGAAGTTGATTTTGAAAAGTGGAAAAAACAAAGTTGGATGGGAAATAGAGGATACAATTGGAAAGAAGAAAAATATGAACCAATAATTTGTCCTTCTTGTGCTTCGATTATTTCTAGCAACTTAACAGAGTGTCCAATTTGTAATGCTGATTTATTAGAAGAGATTGAGAAACTACTTTCAGGTGAGGATCAGATAGAAAATGAAGAAAAATTACAAGAATTATTGCAAAGTAGAGAACTAGAAGACGAAAAACTAGAAGATGAAGAACTAGAAGACGAAGAACTAGAAGACGAAGAACTAGAAGA
>CAZEQQ010000079.1:0-9513 GCA_964514425.1 uncultured archaeon | reverse complement strand
AAAACAAATCAAAGCTCCTAACAAGGTTTGTTTTGACCAAGGTTGAAATATTTGTCTTTGTTCCATAATTAGCTATTACTTAATTTTCCATTATTTAACATTAACCTTTTAAATTCTTTTACTTCTTTTCCTCTTTCCTAATACTCAAAATTTCTGTATCATGAAAAGGATATATTTCATTTTGTAAAATTTATAAGGAGTAGAGTTTAGTATTGTTAATGAGAATATTAACAAAAACAAATTATATTATAGGGTTAGATTGTCCAAGATATCTTTGGTCAATTTATAATCACCCCAAAAAAAGTAGAAATTTAAGTTTGGTTGAGGAGTATAGCGTTAATGAGGGAAATGAGGTTGGAGAATTAGCAAAGCACCTTTATTCCAATGGTGTTAATCTTCCTCTTGAACATAATGATAATATTGATCAAACAGAACAATTATTAAAATCAAGAATTACTTTATTTGAAGCAGGATTTGAGTATAAAAACTGCTTTTCTCGTGTAGACATTCTTGTCCCTGTTGCTAATAGTGATGAGTGGGATATTGTTGAAGTTAAGAGTACTACTGAAGCAAAAGAGGTTCATTACCATGATGTTTCTTTTCAGAAATATATCTTGGAAGGAGTGGGTTTAAAGGTAAGAGAATGTTTTCTTTTACATCTAAATGACAACTATGTAAGAAGTAATGAATTAGATGTGTTTCAACTTTTTCATGCGACTAATATTACTTCTGAAGTTGATCGAGTTTTAGAAGGACTTGAGCAAAGAGTAGAAGAAATGTTTCACTTAATAGCTCTTGATTCACCCCCAACTGCAGGAATATTCCTTCCAAGAATAATTCCAAGAGGTCATCACAAATGCCTTAATGATGGTTGTGTGAATTTACCAGAAGATAATGTCTTTTGTCTTTATCGTAACAAGGATAAAGCACTAGATTTGTTTAATATGGGTATTATTTTAATCAAAGACATTCCAGACGATTTTGAGTTAACTTATAGACAACAAATACAGAAAGAATGTGCAATTACTAAAAAAGTCCACATAAATATTGAAGAAATCAATTATTTTCTTAAGCAACTTGAGTATCCTCTTTCTTACCTTGATTTTGAGACAATATTTCCAGCTATTCCTATGTTTAATGGGACACGTCCCTTCTCTCAAATTTGTTTTCAATTTTCCTTACATGTTGTAGAGAATAAGGGTTGTGAACCTAAGCATTATTGTTTTATTTATGAGGATAATGGTGATCCTCGTGAAGAGTTCATATTAAAGTTGCAAAAAGTTTTACCAAAAACAGGAACGATAATTGTTTATAATCAAACTTTTGAGAGTGATGCTCTAGAAAATATCGCTGAATCCTTTCCTGTATTCAATGATTGGGTAAAGTCAGTTAACGGTAGAATGTTAGATTTACTCATTCCTTTCAGACGATTTCATTATTATAATGCTCAGCAACAAGGTAGTGCCTCCTTAAAGAAAGTGCTTCCTGCACTTTGTGCAAAAGATTATTCTACCTTAGATATTTCAGATGGTCTCCTTGCTTCTGTTCAATACTTTAATGTCACCTACAAAAATGCCCAAAATAAAGAAAAAATTCTGCAGTCCTTATTAGATTACTGTGAACTTGACACATTAGCAGAGATTATGTTGATTGAAAAATTGCAAGAGATAGTAAAGAATCATGAAGAAAACTGATTTTTCATACTCCCTTTTACTTTAGATGTTATTCATTATTATTGTTGTTATTATTTTATTCATTATTTTCAAATATTTGTCCACAATTATTGTAAACTTTTAGGAACTTGAGAAAAATATTTAAGAAAGTGTCTATATTCATTGTCTAAAGGTGACATATCGATAGAAATATTGAGTTACTCATCTAAAAAAGGTGAAATTAAATGGCAATAGCATTTATACTAATAAATAGCGAAATAGGCGAAGAAAAAAGCGTTCTCGACCAACTCCTTAACCTACCCAATGTTAAAGAAGCATATGTAGTTTATGGTGTCTACGATCTTATTGCTAAGATTGAATCAGAAACGATGGACAGTCTTAAGAAGATTGTAACAGAAAATCTAAGAGCTTTGGAAAACGTTCGTTCTACGATGACCATGATTTGTGTTGAGAAGTAAACTCTCTCTCCTTTTTTTATTCCCAAAATTTTTGTTTATGTTATTCTATTTGCTCTAAAAGCTCAAAATCAATTTTAAGGTGCTCTGAACTTTTTTGTGAATTAGCTAGTCTTTGTTGTGCTATCTCTATCGCTTTTTTAGAGTAATCAATCCCAATCCAATTTCTACCCAATTCTTGAGCTGCTTTTAATGTTGTTCCTGATCCACAAAAACAATCAAGAACAAGACTATTTGGATTAGATGAGGTAGCGATAAATAGTTTTAGTAAAGCTAAATTTTTCTGTGTAGGATATGAAAGATTTTGAGAATCTTTGAAAAGTAAAACATCTTGGACTCTTTTTCCTTTTTTTCCATCTACATAGATTATTTTTCTTGGATTTCCTGTTTTTGACCATTCTATTAATCCATTCATATCTAATTCATCTAATATTTCAGGTCTACTTCTCCAATGTCTCCCTTTTGGCGGTTTGTTTCCTTTCCATTCTTGGCTTGTGGGACCATCTTTTGTTTCTCCAGGTGCATGTAATGGGATAGTAGTATATCTTCTTCCTTTCGAGTCAACTTTCTTAAATAAGCGATTAATCTCTTCTTCTGTTTGAGGAAGAAAAGGATCATTCCATATCTGTTTTCCTACATTTTTTGAATAAAAGAGAACCATATCTTTAATATTGCCATAAGCTTTACGTTTAAAGTTTTTAGGATTGCATTTTATGCGTGTTAAATCATTAATGAAATTCTCTTTTCCAAAGATTTCATCCATTAAAATTTTCACATAATGACCAATTTTGTAATCAATGTGTAGATAAATTGAAGCTTGTTCTGACATTAAATGTCTAATGAGAATTAATCTTTCTCTTATAAATTCTAAATATTCTTCTCCTATTATGGAGTCAGCATAAGCAACGGAATCAGAAAAACTATGGCTTATTGTACTTGCTTTTTCTTCACTCACCCTAAAAATATTAGAAGTAGCAAAAGGTGGGTCAATATAGACTAAATCAATAGCATTTTCCATATTTTTTTCTTCTAATAAATGCTTCATAACTTGTAAATTATCTCCTTTAATTAATTTTGAAATTGATTTTGGATAACCTGATAAACTTCGTAGTTGGCAAGATTTTACGGAGGAATATACCTTTTTTTCCTCTTTTTTGCCATTGTATGTAAGTTTCATTTTTATTACGAGAACAAATTGTTAATGATATATAACTCAATCTTTTGTTTTGATTCTTTTTTCAAAAGTCTATTTTCTCGATATGTTTCATTTATCAAAACCAAAGGGTTAATGTTAAAATATATAAACGTTTGACACATAAGTTAGTTATGGATATGACGAAGAAGCAGAAATTACTAACTTTTTTTTCAATTCTAGTCCTAATTACTGCGTCTATCTTTGTTTTGTTTAGTTTTGATGTTTTCAATACTAGTAGAGACAGTCCTATTACAATTACTAGCAACTTGGATTTTGCAACTAAAGCGAACATTTACAACTGGAAAGGAAAGGGAGATCAATATTCTCCTTATCTTATTGAAGGAAATAGCATAGTTTCCAAAGCTGATAGTCAGAATGCTATAACTATTTCTAACACATCAGTTTATTTCATCATTCGAGGAAATACTCTTAGAGCGGAAGGTAAAGATAGTTCAGGTATATTCTTTTCTAATGTTTCTAATGCTTTGATAGAAAACAACATTATTCGAGGAAGTGGAGCGAATGGCATTATCATATCTTATGGTCAAAGCATTGTGATTCTTGCTAATAATATTAGATTTAATACCGTGCATGGTATATCTTTATCTTATTCTGAGGACATTACAATTAGTATTAACTCTATTAATGGTAATGGTAATGATGGAATAAGAATAGTTAATTCTATGAATATTCTAATTCAAAAGAACCTACTTGATAATAATAACAATGGTTTAACCATTTCCAGTTATTCTAAAATTTCTATTACTTCTAATCAAGCAAAAAAAATGCACGTAGCGGTTATCAGTTAACTGATTCGAGTAATAACCAAATCTTTGATAACTTTGCCCAATCAAATAGTGGAAATGGCTTTGAGTTTAGTTCAGCTCATTTTAACGTCTTTTCCAACAATTTTGCTGAATCTAATATGGATTGTGGGGTGAGTCTTTCTTCTTCTAATCACAATCTTCTTCTTAATAACACTTCACTTCTCAGCATTCATATTGGGCTAAGAATAATGAATTCAAATAACAATACTCTATCTAATAATACTATTCACTCGAGTAAAAATCACGGAGTTATTCTTCAAAATAGTTTACAGAATTTGTTTAGCCATAATGTTGTTGGAAACAATGTTAATAGAGGGTTCAATATTTACTATTCTCATTACAACATTTTTACTAACAACAGCATCTATGGCAACTCTTATGGAGTTTATAACGATAACAGTCAAAATAATAATTTTACATTCAATATTTTTTCTTTCAATAGTTACTATGGGATCAGTATCATTAGTAATTCTGTTGATAATTTGGTATTCTATAATGATTTTTTTAATAATACACAGTTCTTTGACACACAAGCTTATAGTTCAAAAATAGAAAATAGTTTTGTTTTCAATCATTGGAACGACCATATAAGCCCTGACTTAGATGATGATGGTATTGTTGATATACCATATGAAGTAGGTGGAGTAGAAGGGATTTTTGATTTTTCCCCTCGTGTTAAACAAATGAACACATCTTAACATTCTTCTTTTAGTTTATTTTTGGTCTTTTCTGAAGCTTTAAAAGGTTTCAAGAGTATTATTGATTATGCTTAAGTATTTTCTTTCAACTAGAAAGAAGGGAAAAATTTCTTCTCCAAAAGGAAAAAATAAACTATTTAACAAAAATGATAAAGTAGGAGCAGATCCTAAAGTGCTTGCAGTTTGTAGCTCTTACTATAATTGCTATAGGTAAAAGTTTTATTTCACTATCTTATTAACATATTTTAATTAATCACATTTAAATAGAAGTATGTCATACCAATTATTATGGGCAAGAATAGGTTTTACGATAAAATAAAAGAATATTTTAGAAAAAGAAATTTGGAAGCAGAAAAGAAAGCAAAAGCAGATGAGCTTTTCAAAAAACAAGCATTAGATGGGTATGATAAAGGAATGATTCAAGCCATGAATATGAGGGCAAGATAATATCACATAGTCTTAAAATTTTTAGAATTTTTGGCTTTAATGCCCATTTTTTGTTTTAAGTCTATAATTGTTTTTTCAGTTTCTAGTGTTTTTTCTTTCGGAAAGTTTCTTATCAAATCTTGGAGAGCATGTAGAGCAAAGAAAGGATTATCATTATCAATCCAGTACTCATACTCTTCTTCTAATGCTTGAATTTTATATTTTTCAAAATTATCTGAAGAGAATTTGTTTTCAACGATATTTGACCAGAGATAGGCAGAATAAAAGTGTTTATTCTCAAAGAGATATTCAATGAAATTTTCAGTCTCGTCTAATGTAGTAAATTCAGGTTCTTCTCTTATTTTTTTTCGTAATAGTACTTTTGATTGTGGTATTTTCCATTTTTTGTGTGTTTCATTGCATTCTTCTAGTGTTTCCTTTAAATCAGTGGGATTGTTAATATTTTGAAGAATTTCGAAAGATAAGTTGTTTTCAGTTAAGAGTTTATCAATATCAAAGAATTCTAATTTGGGATTGATTCTTGGTAAAAGATCAGCTCGTGCTACGGGTAAAGTCTTGAATTTATCGGGAAAATAAAGATTTGTCTCATAAATAGCTAATAATGGTTCTATCATACCATTAGAATGTTTTAGTAATCCTATAGCAGAATCTGTTATTTCTATTTTTTTTAATAGTGATAGGCACATCAAAGGGCGATCACAAGATATGAATTGAATGGGTTGATGTTTTTTATTATAGTATTCATACGCAGTAATTATTCCTTTTAAAACCCCCTCAACTAAAATGCTACTATTATCAACTACAAATTTTGGAATTTTTACACTATATTCTTTCATTAGTTTTTTATATTCTTCCTTTCTTTTTTCTGAATTTATTGAAACACAAATTTCTTTATAAGATAACTCTGCTTTTTTAATAATTTCAACTATAAATGGAATTCCTTCAGCATTTACCGTTTTAGCTTTATCTTGCCATGACTTAGCAGTAGTTTGAAATCGTCTAGATTCCCCACCTGCAAGTATTACTAATATCTTATCATTTTTAGCCATAAAGTCATTTTCCCCAAATTTTTAAGTTATTATAAAAAAATATCAAATAAACTATACATCTGATATTCTTCAAAATTTACCGAATCACTCCATATTTTAACTTATCAATTATGTAACTTGAGTATACTAAAGAGTGCTCAACTATTTCATCTATTCTATCCATTTGGTTATCGTAATCAGCTTGATTTCTAAATTTTCTTAATCTTTGTAATTTTGAACCAATTCTCCGACATTCTCTATTGTTATTATTTATAAACCAATCTTGTATGTCAGAATGAATGTTAAAGGAAGATTCAAAACTAATACTGTACTTATTTTCAATGAACACCCTTGCGAAACCAAAACTAGCATAATAAGCTCTACTTATTGCTGTTCGTTGCATTGCTTCCTTAATTGTATCGATATCACTTTTCCCTGTAAGTTCTTTTGCTAAATCAAGAAAGTCTGTCCATATAAAACTTATCGGTACTGAAGGTTCAGGCATAGTAATTCTCCATATTTTGAATATGTATTTAGCCACCACTCTTCATCTATTCTATCTAATAGTTCCATAGCTTCTTCTGCTTTTTTTGTAGTTTTTATTTTAATACTTAATTGCTCTTTGAGTATTGAATGATCATACTCTATTTCCAATATTAACTCTGATTCTGGGAAATGTCTTCTAGCATATTCTAAGAATTCCATAAGGGGAAATATAAGAAAAGGGTATGTTTGTATAAATTGAGTTGTTTCGTTTTTATTTTTAACATCATAAAAATTAAATATTTCATGTGTTTTATTTTTAATAAACTCGTAATCTTGGACTTCATAAATCTGTAACAGTTTTTCAGAAAAGTTGTTTAAGTATTCTACCGCTTTGTTAAGATCGAAAGTTTCAAGCATATCCATGAATCTTTGCATTAATAAAGCTAAAATCCATTCATACTCTTCTTGTTTTGTAGCGAATTCATTAGGTATTTCTTTTATGGGTTTATTTTCTTCAATTCTATTTTTATTATAAGAGAATTCACTTGAGGTATCTATTGTGTATTCAGTTACAGTTTTAAACACTTTCACCACCTTTTTTATTAAGAATACAACTCACAATTCTTTTTGAATCCTCATATGAATCATGGAATTCATTCAAAATTGTTAATACTTCACGATTATTTTTTCCCGCTAAGTCAAAGTGATAATTAAATTTTAGTTCTAGACTTCCTATGTTTCGATCAATATTTATTCGTATTTTGTGATTATTCTTACTAACATAAACAATTCCACCAAAAGATACTTCACCATCCTTGAAGATATCTGAAATACTTTCTTTTTTATCAGTCAAAAGAGTAAACTTTGGCAATTCTTCATTCTCTGCTTGAACAATTGTGATGAAATTATACCCAAGTGCAACATAGTTTAAGTATTTATTTCCCTCGACATAATCATAAACTAATTTCTGTAAAACGTTAATATTATCATTGTGATCACGATTTGTTGCAAATACAATTTTTTGATCAGTTGCAACTATTTGATAAGACTGTGATATAAAATTAGCCATTCCAGGTAAATTAGCTGTTTGAATAGGTTTCTCATTTATCAAGTTTTTATCTTTTATCCAGTCTTCAGTTATCATAGAAAGATTATGAGTATGAGCTACCAGTACTATTTCTGCCCTTACTATCTTTTTATTCATATTCTTCATTTTTGTAATGTTGCAACCATATATAAATACAACGATAGAAAGAAATGCAAGAAACTTAAAAGAAAAATAAAAGAGATAGTGAAACTTTTTTCTTATTTCACTAAGTAACTCAATTCTTCTTTATTTTTATAGCACAAACCTTTAGCTCGGGAATTTTTGCTTGAGGATCAACAGCATCATTTGTCAATAGATTTGCAGCTGATTCTTTGAAGTGAAAGGTCATAAATACAACCCCAGGTTTGATTCTATCCGTGACTTTTGCAATTGATGTAACTTTACCTCTTCTTGATTCTATTAGGATTTCATCCCCATCTTTTATATTTAGTATTTTTGCATCATCAGCATTTATTTCACTAGTTTCTCTTGGCTTTCTTTGATCTAATCCTTTAACCCTTCTGGTCATTTCACCTGTATGGAAATGGAACAGATTTCTACCTGTTGTAAGGATATAAGGGTACTCGTCTGAAGGCAATTCTGCAGGTTCAAGGAAAGATATAGCATGAAACTTCCCTTTTCCTCTTGAAAACTCTTTTTCATGAAGTATAGCTGTTCCTTTATGTTCTTCTGAAGGACAAGGCCATTGTAAGCCTATGTTTTCTATTCTATCATAATTTATACCTGTATATATCGGAGTAACTGATGCTAATTCATCAAATATTTCACTAGGATGAGAATAGTTAGTTTCTAAACCGAAATTCTTCAATAATTGTTGAAGAATCTGCCAATCGGGCATAGCTTCCCCTATAGGTTGTAATGCTTTTCTTATTCGTTGTACCCGTCTTTCTGTATTAGTGAACGTTCCATCTTTTTCTGCAAAAGTCACTCCTGGTAAAACAATATCTGCCATTTTTGCTGTTTCTGTCAATAGGATGTCTTGAACCACTAAGAAGTCGAGTTTTTCTAGGGACTCTCTAACATGACTAATGTTAGGCTCTGAAAGAACGACATTTTCACCTAAAATATATAAACTTTTAACTGAGCCTTTATCTGCGCCATCTATTAATTCAGTGATTGTTAACCCCACCTTATCACTAAGGAATGGAACTTTCCATGTTCTTTGGAATTTCTCTTTATTTGATATATCATCTACTTTTTGATAACTTGGATAAACATTAGGTAAAGCACCTACATCACAAGCCCCTTGTACATTATTTTGTCCTCTTAATGGGTTTACACCTGTTCCAGCTTTCCCAATGTTACCTGTCATCATAGCTAAATTTGCTAAACTCATGACATTATTCGTTCCATTTGTATGTTGAGTTATACCCATTGAATAAACAATTGCCGCTGTTTTAGCGGAAGCATACAGTATAGCTGCTTGTTGCACTTTTTGTTGTTCAACACCTGCAATTTTACAAAGAACGTCTAAAGAGTAATTTTCCAACATCTTTTGCATTTCTTCAAAATTTTCTGTTCTATTCTCAATAAACTCTTTATCATATAGTTTCTCATCTATTATTACTTTCATCAGTGCATTTATTAACGCGACAT
>CAZEQQ010000078.1:0-9521 GCA_964514425.1 uncultured archaeon | reverse complement strand
CTAGTATTGTGTTTGGCGTGTTCAATGGCTATTGGGAACTTTTTTATTCTTGTGAGTGAAGGATCCGCAAAAGTATCATACTCAAAAGGAATGCCTCCTCAAACGGTGATATTAATCAAATCCATTCTTTTTGTAATATTTCTATTAATCTATATACTTGTTGCAAAATGGGATTCTACTCACATTGCACTCCTAATAATTAATGTTTTAGCTGTAGTTCTTAGTTTATTTGATACATTTGTGAGATGGAAAAAGAATATGACAAGAGATAGTGGTGGTGGAGGAACAGCCATGGTACCTGTCTTTATTGCAATTAATTTTCTTGCTAATTACTGGAAGGCAGCAATAACTGTAGTAGTAGGCATTGCAGGAGCACTTTTCTTTGGGTTATTTTTACTCGCATATAAATATGCAACAGATGAAACCCTCTTTGATTGATGAAATTTTATCTTGTTCTTTCCTCTTTTTACTTTTTGAAGTTCCAATTACACCCCTTCCTAAATGAAGTGGTCTTCTTGTGCGGTTAGATAAATAATAAAATATAACTAGAACAGAATTCAATACATAATAGCTCAAAATAAATCAGACCATAATTCTTATAAGCTTATTAGTGAAATTTGAGTTAATTCTTGCATTTAGGGTAATATCAATGAATACTGATGAACAACAAAATCCTGAAATAATAACAAAATTAGAAGATAAAACTCAAATTGTACTTGACAAGATAGCTGTAGAACAAGCAAAAGCACTAGAAAAAATTGAGAAAGAAACAGAAGCAAGAATCAAGAAAATTAGAGATGAAATAATTTCTCAAGCTAAAGAAAAAGCAAACAATGAGTTTTTGCGTGAAAAAGCAAAACATGAATCACAATTAAGATTAAAGAAAACTTCTTCTAGTGATGAAATGGTAAATGAATTGGTAGAAAAAGGTAAAGAAAAACTCATTGAATTAACTCAAACAGAAAGATACAAAGAAAGTATTATTCATCTAATAAAAGAAGCAACAGTAACTCTTCAAGAAACAGAAATAATTGTTCATTGTAGACAAGAAGATACTTCTTTCATAAATAAAGAATTTCTTGAAAATATCGCCAAAGAAGTCCAAAAAGAAGTGGGTTATTCTGTGAATTTTATTCTATCTGATAAGTTTATAAAGAGTATCGGCGGTGTGGTTTTAGAGAATTCTAACGGAAAAATAAAAGTAGATAACAGTTATGAAAAAAAGATTGAACGGTCTTTAGAAGACATAAAACGAGAAATATCGGTTTTATTATTAAAAGAATAAAAAGTAAGGAGATATAGAATGATACTAAATAAAAGAAATATAACCAATTTAGGAAAAATGACATTGTTGTTAATAATCCTTTTTGCATCAACAATACAGAATGCTCAAGCACAATCAACAGAAATCTATATTACAGATGGACATATATCAGAAACACGTATATTCAGAAATTCAGTAGTAGATATATATGCAACAATTGTTAATCTTGGAAATAAGTCATTCGATGTCATCTCTATTGTTGCTAATTTTACAAATGTTGCAGGGAGTAGTAAATTTAATGAAGAATATTCTGCACCAATAGATCCTACAAACAGGACACTAAAAGCCGGACAATCGTTTACAGCAACTCTAAAAGCAAAGATCATTAATCCTGAATCTACATACAATGTAAGTATTCATTTTGTAGCTCAAGATGTATATTCTGAAGGTGATGGGACCGGTATAGGCCCCCTTCCAAAGATTTTTCCCCTTGCTGAAAATATCTCTGTTTATGTTGTTGATCTTGGAAATACTTCGGGTGTAGTTTTAGGTATAGGTTTGACATTCGCTGGAATGGTTGGTGTTGTAATTCTATTTATATTCTATAGTTGGATTAAAGAAAAGATAAAAGGGAAAAAACATTAACCATTTTTGTTAATTAAGAACTTTCATTTTCCCCTATTTCTTCTTTTTGACTATGTTTAACTGATTCCTTGTCTGTTTGTAACTTTCTAGCAAAAATAAGAAAACCTGTGTGTCCTACCATCATCCATGTTTTTGGACGAATAGCATTATCTTTTAGCTGAATCTCACGCTCTATTAATTCAATGGCTTTAATCTCTATAAACGGATATTTGAGAAGTTCATGATATACACGTTCAACTTGATTGTAAGTTGGAACAAAAATAGACATTACACCACTTGGCTTTAAAGCTATATAGGCTTGTTCAATCAATAAACAAGGATCTCCTAAATCCAAAACAACGGAATCAACATCGCTTTCGTCATATCCTTCCAAAGCATCTTTATTTTTTAGAGAAACATACTCATTTAAACCAAGCAGAGCAATGTTCTTTGAAGCTGTTAAGTAAGCATTTTCTCTATTTTCATAAGTGTAAACCTGTCCATGAGGCTTAACAAAATTAGCAATAATAGCCGTTAAAGCACCACTTCCTGTACCTGTTTCAATAACTTTGGCTCCAGGAAAAATCCCTCCATAAAGTAAAATTGCACCAGCATCTTTTTCATAGATGATTTGAGAACTATGGCTAATCTGTCGTAAGTAATCTATAGGAATTGGTCGTAAAATAGCTAGCTTGGTAGATTTATTAGTTAATACGATAGTACCGAACTTTTTACCTATAATATCATCATAGTTAAAGAACCCTTTGTGGGAGTGAAACTGTTTCCCACTTTTTACTGTAACTAACCATTTTCGTTTTGGATCAAATATAATGTAAATATTATCTCCATCCTGAATTCTATCAAAACTATCCGTAGAATTAGATGTTGTTTCCATAGAGAATACTCATTAATTGAGATTTAAAATCTGTTCATTTATTACATTTTAATAGTAAAAAATCTGAATAATTTTACCAAATCTCTCTTTAGTTTTTTGATGTAAAACGAAAAAATAATGTAAAAAATAACCAAAATTTTTTATTTTTCAATTTTTTAATGAATTTAATGTCAAAAATAGAAGATGTAGTTGTAGTAGGTGGTGGACCCGCAGGATTACTAGCAGGTATTAATGCAAAAAGACATGGCCTATCTGTAACAGTATTTGAAAGCAAACCTGAAATTGGATTTATAGAGCATTGTGCTGGATTATTAAGTATTTCAGGTTTAGATACAATTGGTATAAGTATGAATGATTTACCTTCTTCAGTTCTTCAAAATAGTAACATAGTAGGTGCTAAATTATTCTCGCCTAGTGGGAAAGAAATAGTTGTAAGTAAAAAATCTGCACATGCCTGTGTTGTTAATCGTAGCATGTTTGATAAATACCTAGCGGAAATAGCGATAAAAGAAGGCGTAAATATAAAAACAAACACCAAAATACAAAACCTAAAAAGAGAAAGTAACAATCTCGTCTTTTTTTCTTCCAAGAATAAAGAAAAAATAGCTGCAAAAGTGGGAATTTTAGCAGAAGGAAGATTTCCTCGATTGAATAAGCAAATAGGATTACCCTCTCCAGACAGAAAACAAATCGTTTTTTCTTCCCAATATATAGTAGGAAACGTTCAAAATATCGATCCAAACTATGTTGAATTATATCAATCGAATAGTCTAGCTCCTGGATTCTTTTCTTGGATTATTCCCATCAATAGCACTACCGTGAAAGTAGGTTTAGGTTCGCAATTAACCCCTGCCGGCGAAAAATTGGACCACTTCATTACTCATCATTCTGTAGCAAAAGAAAAATTTGCAAACGCAAAAATAATTAAAAGAATGAGTGGAGCTATTCCATTAAGTGGAGCAATTAAACAAACATACACTAATAATGTGGTAGTTTTGGGTGATGCCGCAGGACAAACCAAACCAACAACAGGAGGAGGTGTAATCTTTGGTGGAATAGCTGCTAAAATTGCTGCTAAAGTTGCGCATGAATCTATTCAAAATAACTGTTTCACGAAAAAACAATTCTCACAATACCAAAATCGGTGGAAAAAGGAAATAGGAAAAAATCTTAAAATTATGAAATTAGTGAGAAAATATCTGAATTGTTTATCCGATAAGGATGAGGAAAAACTATTTGAAATTATAAATAAAGAGAAATTTAAAACATTAATATCAGAAACAGGGGATGTTGACAATCAATACAAAATTGCAGTGAAAATGCTATTTCAACCCTCTCTATGGCCTTTTTTTATAAAAACAGGTGTGAAATTGCTTGTTTAACTGAAATTGTATATAAAAATATTGGAGGAATTATTCCTCATGTTTGGTAAATTCTACTAAACAGAATTTTCCTCTTCTAGTTGCATTAATCCTCTCTCCTAATTTGAATTCTTTTTCAGGAATAACTTCTACCAATAAACCTTGCCAGATATACATTATCAGGTCACATAAATCTCTTTTACCCATTAAACATTTTTCTCCAGGCGCGTAAGTACAAAAAGCTCGTGCAGGGAAATCAACATAGGAGACACTTCTTGCTAAAGTTGATTTTAGCTCTTTTGGTAAATAATCCCGTAAATCTTCTTTCTTCTTGGCTTTGAGCGCTTTTGCGACATAATTGCCCACCATAGACCCAATTTCTTCCATATCTCTGTCATCATCTAGAATAGACACTAAAAGCATCTCTAACATGAATAGTAAATTGGTATCAGTATACTCTGTTTTAGCAGTCTTGAGTTTTTCATCTTCAATGTCACTAAAGAATGTGTTTAGTATTTCAGATAAAACTTGATGAAAAATGGGTAAAATCATCCCAGTAGGGTAATCGATTAAAATTGGTGTAAAAATTGAAGCCAAATTTACTTCAATATTAGCTCTAATTTCTTGCTCTGGTTTTGATTCTGTTACTGCTTTAATATTTTGAGTAGGTGTTGAAGTTTGGATATTATCCTCACAAGCAGAAGTAGTAGCATCTAAAACGAGTTTACCCCCAATATCTTGAACTGGAATAGCAGTCCTTGCGGACTTTAAAACAATATATAATTGCTTAATATCAAATTTACTTGGAATACGTTCTATTATAACTTCAGAATTAAAATGAAAATAACCAAATGCCTTAATTATACCCGTTGTTAAGGCTAAATAATCTGTTTTGTCTGCTTCTGAAAGAACAAACCTATTTGCTCCTAAAGTAATGCCTACAACTTCTTCTTCAATTTCAATTTTCTGTGTTTTCCACCCTAAAAGTTCCAAAAACAATTCAAATTGTTCCACCAAAGTTAAATCGCGATTTGGAGTAAAGTTTACATATACATTTCCAGCTATAATGTTGACAATTCTTGCCTCATTTTTAGGATCAGATAAATCTAATGATGAAATGAGATTAGTTAAAGAATTGAGAAGAATTTTGGTAACTTGTAATGCTCTTAATTTATCACTACCTTTAGATGTCCAAGTTGGAGAATAACCGCTCATTATGATTCAACCATATAATATGTCTGAAAGAATATTTGGTTTCGCAATTATAACTCTTACGCCTATACACAAAGAATCTTTAGACGCTTAATGAATGCATTAATATCCTCACTGCACACATTTTAACCTATATTAAATAAATGAACGAATTCAAAAAGCTTAAAATGATAATAAATTTCAACGTTAACAAGAACAATCGTGATGTCTTATGGCACAAGAAATTAATATGTCTAAATGCTCAAGTTGCAATGTATTAATTAGTCCTTCAGATAAAGGAACAACACGTTTTTCCTGTCCAAACTGTAATGAAGTATTAATTATACGATGTCCTAAGTGCAGATTATTTGGGAATAACTACAACTGTCCCAAATGTGGTTTTGAAGGTCCTTAAGGTGATAATAATGGCACAAGTTTTACTAGTCTATGAAATACGTCCAGAAACTCCTGAAATAACACCAAATGTATTATCAGAAAACATCAGAAAAGCTCTTCCTTCTCAATTCAAAATGCAAGATTCAATCGAAGAAAAACCATTGTTCTTTGGTTTAACAGGTTTCGTTGCACAATTTATCATCTCAGAAAGCGAAGAAGGAGCTCAAGATGAGCTGGAAAACTATTTATCTGAATTTGAAGGCGTATCATCTATTCAATTAACATATACTACTCGTCTTTAATTTCTTTATCTTTTTTTTCTTTTTTCTCAATCGGCACTTCAATTAATAACTTTGTACCGTTTACACTATCATCAAACTCATCTTTGACAATGGAAATATTGAAATGGTATTTCTTTGCTATCTCTTTAAGTATCATTAAACACAAATATTTGCTAAGAGTGTGTTCTGGTAATTGTTGCACCCATGCAGTTTGAATCTCTTTTATGATTGCATCATCAACAGTATTTTTCTGGGTAACAATAATCTGATAGATTGATTTCTCTGGATCACTTTTTCCATCAAAAACAACATCTAATTTAGTATTTATTTGATACCGGCTTAAAGAATAGGCTAAATAAACAAAAAAAGTTTCAACAAACTCTCCACCTACAATTTTGACTTTAGGCGAAATATTGTTGAGAACAGTGATATCTATAAAACTATTGTCTGCTTTGAACTGCTCAAATGCACTATTTATAACTGCACGTAAGGGCGCAAGATATAATCCTTTATCAACAGCAGCATTGAAAATTTTTGTCAAAACCCTAATATCGCGGATAATAGATGTTCCTTTCAGTATTAAAGTGTCAATTCTTTCTAGTAATTTCTTCTCATTATCGGGAACAACAGTACTTATAAGTTGTGAGTAACCTGAAATACCAAATAAAATGTTATATATATCGTGTGTGAGAACATTTAAATACATTTTACTGCGAATTGCATATTCTTCTTTAATATGCTCTAATTTAGCGGATTCTGTGGTATCTACAAATGTTAATATTGCACAATTTTCCCCTGTAAGATTATTTACGCTGGGAGCTATTTCCAAAAAAATTGTCCGGTATTCTTCTTCTGAATGCTTAGCCGTGTAAATGGAAGAATAAATATATGTCTGCAAAGTCTCTTTTTTGTAATTTTTTAGTGTGTAACCTATAGCTGAATAAACTTGTTCTTTTTGATCTTCCCTGAATTGAACAATATGCTCGATGGACTGTCCTATACAGAGATGGCTTTCTTTGTCAAACATTTTTTCAGCTTGTCTATTAAGATAAATTGTTTCTAACCCTTTGTTAACTATCAAAACAGGAAAGGAAAATAATTCTTTATCCAGTGTAATCTCTTGTACATCTTCTAATGTTTTCTCACTCTTGATTATCAAAAAAAGTAAATCTGTCACTAATGTAAGTAAGTCTAACAAGGAATTATCGAATATTTCTACTGATGCATCAAAGCAAACTACAGCTCCTAAAGATGATCCCGATTTTCCAATAGGAAGCACAATTCCATAATTTAAGTTAGTATCTTTAAGCTCGTCTTCTTCAACCTTTGAAACAATATTATAAAATGACAAACTAGTGATATTAGTACAAGAGCAGAAAAAATTCAAAGCTTCATTAGGAAAATGTTTACTATGAGCAACAAACTTATTATCTTCATCATTGAGAAATAAACCAATTGCAGCTAATTTAGTGCTATTTGTTAAATCATTAATAAAGTTCAGCAAAAATGTATGCAACTTTTGTGCTCCAGTTTGCCATTGAGTTAACTGTTTTATTAAATCAAAGCGAATTTCTTTTAAACTAAATGAACTAGACTGATACCAACTGTCTAGAATGAAACAAATAACTTGAACAACATTTTCTATTATTTTGTGTAATTTTTCAGAATCAGGGATCTTATACATTGGAAGAAGGAAAACGTTTAAACAACCAAAAATTTTATCCCCGTGATGTAAAGGGGAAAAATATGCTTCTTTTACGTTTTTTTCAACTAAATAAGGTTTCATTGAAAAACTATCTTCTAAATTATCCACTTTAAACCAATCTATTTTGTTTGAAATTGTGACATTAGTATAGGGATTACTAGTGTCAAAAGGATCTAAAATTAAATTATAATCTTTCCAATCTGTTTCACCTGTCCAACAAAAAGCATTCAAGTTTTGCCTTTTGTTGTTAATTATACTGACATGAACAATTGTATTCTCACAAATTTGAGAAATAATGTTACATGCATTTTTAATGATATCAATATAAGCACTATTTTTACCTGTGTTAAAATGAATTAATTGATTTAGGAAACTTTCAAAATTCTCATTCTCGATTATTTTACTCAATTTTATCACCTATTTCCAATATCTTTTTACTTATTTCTCGATATATTTCAAGATTTTCCATATGAGAAGCTGAATAAGAAGTGATTTTTTCTGTTAACTCCTCAAAGGAAAATTTTGCGCTATTTTGAAGCATCTCAGTAGCTGTGTCCAGCATTTTAATACGGTTCTTTACTGCTGAATCTATTTTTGCGAACATCTCTCGAGCTATATTTTTACTATATCTACTACAAGTACTAACATCCGTCTTTTCTTGGATCAAATTAAGTTCAGTCAAAGTAGTAGTCCATATTTTATCAACATAAGACGACATAGATGAACCTATTGAATCTAATAATGTTTTAGCTGTTCCTAACGTTGTTTCCTTCCTTTGCTCGAAGTAGTTAAGTAACGATTCGTACTCCTCTCCTAATTTATTCTCAAGATTGTTAACTAAACTAATAATAGAAATAGACATTGATTCAAAAAAGGAAGTTATTTCATTAACATGTTTAGCTTGTTTTAATTCCAAAAGGTTCTTTAACTTATCAACCCCTTCAATCAAAGATTTGTGCTGTTTTTCGCTAGTTTTCGTCAAATCCTTGATAGTTGTGTCAAACATATCCTGAAACTCGTCTCTAACTCGATTATACTCTTTATTAACTAAAACAACTTCGTTATTGTATTCATGTTCTCTAGCCATAGAAAATTCGTCAAATTCTTTCCCTGTAATTTTAAAACTCTCTTGAACTTTTGAAATAATATCCTCCTTTAGAGTGGCTATATTGCTCTCAAAATCTTTGTTGGCAAGCAAAAAGTCATTACCTACTTCGAGTATTTTAAGGTTAACTTTCCCTTGAATTATTTTAAAATAGTACTCAAGTTCGCTATGAAATAACCTTTGTATCAAAGATCCCATCTCATCCTCTTTTGTATTAAGCACTTTCTCTTTAGCTTCAAGCAACTTCATTAACTTTGTAAATTCTTTTGTACTATTAGATGAATTATCCGTATAAGAGTCAATGATATTCTTTCCCTCTTTAATTAATAAAGAAAATTTTGCATTTTCACTGTGAAGTTCTTGAGAGAGAAGCTTTTGCTTATCAAAATCGTCAGATGATTTTACTATTTGACCTATCATCTTCTCTGTATTTTGTTTGTTTTTCAAGAGATCTGAAAGAACCTCACTTACATTCTGACTAAAAGAAACATTTTCTTTCAACTGTTTATTATTAAATTCAAGTAGATTTTTCCCTAATTTATTGAATTCTACTAAATCTTGTTTTAAAATTGGTTCTAAATCAGTTAGATTGTAATTGTCTTTCCCCTTAACCTTTTGAATATCTTCATCTAACTGACTAATAAGGGTAGAAAGTGAATCTACTAATTCATTAAATAGGGTTTTTTCCTTTGAAAGAAG
>CAZEQQ010000077.1:0-9601 GCA_964514425.1 uncultured archaeon | reverse complement strand
TGTCTGCTGTAACAATTTCCATTAAACCTAAAATCTCATCAAGTTTCTTTTCTAGATTTATTCCAACAATCCCTGCTAAAGCAAGTGTGCTTAATAAACTTTCAACTAATTCATCCTCTAAAGAGGGGTCGCTTTCTAACCCTTCGCAATCCGTAGCTATTTGCCCTGCAAAAGCATCTAACATTCTTTCACCTAAAATTCTACTTGGTGTCTTTGGCACTCTACCTACTTGAACTTGTTTAACACTATTTCTACTATTCAAAAGTTCTAATAATTTTCTTTGAGCATCATTGATTGTTACCATATTTATCACTTAACCATATTTTTTTTTACTATATAAAGTTCGATAATATCTTATTTAAAACCACCTAACACATTTGCTTCAAAAATCGCTTATTCACTAGAAATAAGACGGATAATTGCTCCAATGGCTCATGGTTTGATAATTCTCTCGATAGGGGCGTTTTAATGAATAATTATAAAATTCCAAAGGAAATGTAGGGGGCGGGGTAATTTCCATGAAGTGGGTCTGTATTTAATTGTTATGGATTTATTGTCGGCATATCCTTTTTTTACTGTTTTTCTTTTTTGTAATACCACAATATGTATAGACAAAATATGACTTAGAGGGCTCAATTCAGCAAATTAAAATTGTCTGTCATAAAGGAGTAACAGTAATTGATATACAAACGAAAGAGATAAAAAAGGACTACAACTATACCCATAGCATTACAGTTGAATGTATGTGGGCCGGTAGATCAGTTGGAAGATCGCATCGCTTGCAAAAAGCGATTCTTTCAAGAACCGATGAGGCCTCGGGTTCAAGTCATAATAAAGATGTATTCTTGTTATGTGGATATCCCGACCGGTCCACCATCTTTTTTAAATGAATACTAGAATAATGTGTCTTTTTTAAGCACAAGGCTTTCAAAATGGAACTGACTTCTTTGTCACTTTTTTTCTTTGTATACTTTGTAGCTTGTTTTTGTTACTCTATTACAACAAAAACGAGTGATTGTAAAATGAACAAACTATATGACGCTGAAGGCGAAGATGAATGGTCAGTTTTTCTATGGTTCCCCTAAAGGAAAAAAAAATTTTCCTTAACTTTTTTAATTTTTTTTCCTAATTTTTTGTTTATACGTCATTTTTCTTAATTGAATGCTGATATTTAAGGTTTCTATCCTCCCTTAAATAAGAATTTAATTGATGTCATTGTGATACTGAAACAAAAAATATTTAAACAAAACCAGAAAGAACAAAATAGTTGTTATTACTCTTAATGGGGCAGTGATCTAGTGGCTATGATACCTCCTTGACGTGGAGGATGTCGCAGGTTCGACTCCTGCCTGCCCCACCACTATCTTTTTTCATTTTTACTAAAGATAAATAGATGCTTAAGTTTTTATTGGAATGAGTTTTATGGAATTTGAGTAAAAATATGAGATCTATGGCACTTTCTTCACGTATTAGGATAGGCATTGACACAGGAGGAACTTTCACGGATTTTATTATTATATCTAGTTCTGGAGAGGTTTTTGCATGGAAAATACCCACGACGCCTCAGGATCCTTCTGAAGGTATTAATGCTGGACTTGAACAAATATTAAATCTTTTTGAAGTTAAAAAACAAAACATTGATCTGATGATACATGGAACTACTATCGGAACTAATGCATTTCTTGAGGATAAATGTCCTCCAATCTCGCTAATAACAACGAAAGGGTTCAAAGATATTGTTGAAATCGGAAGGCAACAAAGAAGCGAACTATATAATTTAAAGTTCAAACAAGAATACCCTCTCAACTTTAGTCGAGATATAATACTCGAAATTGAAGAGAGAATAGGGAGCAATGGAGAAATACTTAAACCTTTAGAAAAGGATTGTTTCGAGTCAATCGAGAAAATCCTGAAAACAAAAGATATTAGCGTGATAGCAATATCTCTATTATTCTCATTCTTAAACAATGAAAATGAAAAAAATATTGTAGATTATTTAAAGAAATGTGGTTTCAATACTTTTCCCTCTTATGAGGTCTGTCCCCAAATAAGAGAGTATGAAAGAACTGTCACAACAATCGTAAATGCAAAAGTAAGTCCTGTTGTTTCTACTTATCTTGCGAAGTTGCAAACAAAACTCCATAAAAGCTGCATAAATTCCCCTCTATTAATAATGCAGTCTAATACTGGTGTAAGCGATGTCAAATCAATTAAACGCAATGGAATAGATACACTGTACTCTGGTCTAGCTGGAGGTGTATTAGCTGCAACAGAAAGCATTGAACATCTAGAAAGAAAAAATTTAGTTTCTTTAGATATAGGTGGAACTAGCACAGATGTAGCTGCAATAATGGAGAAACCAGTCATATTAAGAGAAAAAAAGTTTGCTGGTTTCCCTTTGGTTGCAAATATGGCCGATATTGAAACAATAGGAAGTGGAGGCGGATCAATTGCAAAGTTTAAAGATGGTCTTCTTACTGTTGGACCGGAATCACAAGGTTCTAATCCTGGACCTGCTTGTTATTCTCTAGGCGGAAACGAGGTAACGCTAACTGATGCAAACTTATATCTAGGTTATCTTAATAAAGATAATTTTGCAGGAAATTTAGATATTAGCGTAGAAAAATCAATACAGTGTCTGAAAAAATTATTAAATGAAATAAAAAAATCAAAAATCCGTCTAAAAATAGATTCATTGGAAGATTTAGCAATATCGGTTAGAAAAATTCTCAATCATAATATAGCGCAAGCTATTCGTGTCGTAACAATACAGAAGGGTTTAGACGTTAGAGACTTTGGCTTATTAGCATTCGGTGGAGCTGGACCAATTCAAGCGTGGGATATAGCCCAAGAATTAGAAATGAACACTGTCATTATCCCACCTTTCCCTGGGACTTGGTCCGCTTTTGGTCTAGTAGCGGGCAATATTAAACATGAAAAGACACAATCTTATCTTAAAATAATAAAACTATTGAATTGTATTGACTTAAACGAGAAAATATCTGCAGAAATGACTAAACTTGAAATGATACTGCTAAATGAAGGAATTGAAAAAGAAAAACAGCAGTTTAATGTGTTTCTTGATTTAAGATATTTAGGTCAATCAAACTTCCTTACACTTAAAACAAGCTATCCGGTTTCAAAATTAGAATTAGAAGAACTAGAAGAAAGATTTCATAGCTTTCATTATCAAAATTACTCTTGGTACGATAAAGAATTAGAAATTGAACTTGTAAACATCTCTATAGAAGGTATTGGGCTTATTCCTAAAGTGATGTTGAGAGAATTAGAAAAAGGTGATGCCAAACCTCCAAACTGCTCTTATGATGGAAAAAGAAATGTTTACTTCGATAACGAATGGATTGAAACTGATATTTACAAAAAATCTAATCTTCTTTACGGAAATATTTTAGAAGGACCATGCATCATAAATCAATCCGACTCAACTATCGCTATACCTCCTGATGCTATTGGTCGAATAAACAAATTTGGTTACGTAATTATGGAGAAGAGAACATGAAAGAAAGTATAACCGTCATTGAAGCTCAAGTAATTAATCAAGCTTTGAATAACATAGCAATAGAAACAGGAATAGTACTTCAGAACTCAGCATTTAGTCCAAATATTCGTGATAGATTAGATTTTTCTAGTGCTGTAATGGATTTTAATGGACATTTAATAGCTCAAGCTGAACACATACCAGTACACTTGGGATCAATGTCTGAATCAGTAAAATCAATTGTAAACTATATAGGGATAGATACACTTCAAGAAGGTGACATATATATTACTAACAATCCTTATTTCGGAGGAACACATCTCCCTGATATAACCGTTGTTAAACCAATTTATCACGAAAAAGAACATGTAGGTTATATCGCAAATCGCTGCCATCATGCTGATGTTGGAGGTAAAATCCCAGGAAGTATGCCTAGTGGAAAATATACACTTGAAGAAGAAGGTTTTATCATCAATCCAACAATATTAGAAAGAAGAGGAAAAATAAATCAACAGTGGTTTAAAGATTTTTTAAACGCTGTAAGAGTTCCTGAAGAAAGAAAGGGTGACATTCAAGCACAATTAGCTTCAACAAAAGTAGGAGAAAAAAAATTCCATGAAATACTTGAAAAATATTCACTTAAAAAGGTTCAATCAGTTGTAGATTTCCTAATAGAAAGATCAAAGAGAGCAACCATTGATCTCATTAGAACTATAGACGATAGCAAAACATGGTCGTTTACTGATTATATGGATGATGATGGAGTAAAAGCAAATAAGATTAATATAACCGCAGAAGTTAGTAAAAAGGATGACCAACTATGCATAGACTTTTCTAATACTCATCCTCAAGTTGATGGAAATATTAATGCACCTTATGCTGTAACCTATTCTGCAGTCTATTACATAATAAGATGTCTGATATCACGAGATTATGCCACAAATCATGGGCTATATGCACCATTAAAGATAATAACGAAGAAAGGAACACTAGTAGATCCTTTACCTCCCAATGGGGTTGCAGCAGGTAATGTAGAAACAAGCCAAAGAATAACAGATGTCCTATTGGGTGTTTTTGCAAAAATATTCCCTGAAAGCATTCCCGCAGCTAGTGGAGGAACAATGAATAATATAACAATTGGTGGAAGTAATAATGCAAATGGAAAAAAATTTACGTATTATGAAACAATTGCAAGTGGAATTGGAGCTGCAAAAAATTATACCCCTCCTCATGCAAAGCATTCACATATGACTAATACAAGAAATACAAGTATAGAAGTGTTAGAAAGATATTATCCCCTAAGAGTGGTTGAATATACAATACTTGAAAATTCTGGAGGAAAAGGTAAATGGTCCGGTAGTAATGGCGTTAGGCGGTCAATAAAATTACTAACAGATGAAGCAATTTTGTCAATACAAAGTGAAAGAAGAATTTTTGCTCCATTTGGTATTAGTGGAGGAAAGGATGGTCAAAAAGGAAGAAATATACTCCTATCTGATGACAAAGAACAGCTCCTTCCATCAAAGATTACAACAACAATAAAAAAAGGAGATGTTATTGTAATTGAAACCTCTGGTGGGTGTGGTTACTGCTCAGCAGACAATTAAACGTTCTTGAAATCTGGATTTCTTTTCTCAAATAATGCCGTTATACCTTCGTTTAGATCTTCAGTTGTAAAACAATCTTCAATAGCTTCTATTTCATTCTTGTAAGCTTCTTCTCGAGATATAAATCTATTTTTATTGATTGTTTGTTTAGCTTTCTTGACTGCTATTGGTGCATTATTCGCTATTATTTCTGCCATCTCTATAGCACGAGGAAGTAATCGTTCTTGAGAACAAACATCACTGACTAATAGTAATCTTTGAGCTTCATTAGCTGTGATTTTTCGACCTGTCAAAATCAAATTTTTGCTAACGCCCTCTCCTACAATACGTTGTAATCTATAAGTACCTCCCCAACCAGGTATCAATCCTAAAGTTACTTCTGGTAAAGACATGACCGCATCCTCTGAACAAATACGAATATCACAAGATAAAGCAAGTTCCAAACCTCCTCCAAATGCATAACCATTAATAACTGCAATAGTTGGACAAAATGTATCTTCAATCAAGGAAAAAACTTTCTGGCCATACTCAATAAGTTCCTTACAATTAGCACTGTTTAACTTTGACATCCATTTCAAGTCAGCTCCGGAACAAAAAGCTTTTCCTTCACCAACAAGAATTACAGCCCTAACATTAGTGTCTGTAGATAAATTAGTATAAGTTTCTTCAAGAACAGTTAATAATTCTTCGTTTAAAGAATTTAAAGATTTAGGGCGATTGAGCGTAATTAAAAGAATATTGTTATCTTCCCCCACATATTCAGTAACAATTAAAGGCTCATCGTTTGACATAATACAATCTTTTCTTCACTCCTTTCTAAAGCTTATTGTTTATACTACAAATGATAAAAATAAAACAAAAGGAAAACGCATGAAACTTAAGTAATTTTCCATAATATGCGCTTGGGGTTGTCCTCAAGAGTTATACCTGCTTCCTTTAAAGTATCTCTTATTTTGTCACTTTGAGCCCAATTTTTAGACGTTCTGTAATCTTGACGTAACTCTATTAACAATTGAACTAATCTTTCAATTGTTTCTAAACTGGAATACTGTTGCATATCCTCAAACAAACCTAAAACTTGACGGACATTAGAAAAGAAAAGATGAGCATGTTCCATTACAGAACCATTTACAACCTCTGACTTCCTGACATAATCATTAACCTCTTTAGATAATGAAAAAACAATAGCTAATCCATTGCTAGTGTTAAAGTCATCATTCATAGAATCAATGAAAATTTGAGTGGCTTCATCTATTTTTCTAATAATAGATGTATCTAATTCATTTAATGGAGATTTATCATGATTTTTATAGATCCTTGTTAAAAGAATGGTATCAAATAGTCTTTCAGATGTAATCTTTGCTTGTTGTAAGCCTTCTTCTGTAAAGTCAATAGGTTGACGATAATGAGTAAGTAAAACGTAAAGACGAATGGCATCAGGAGAATACATTTGAAGTAAATTATTGAGAGTAACAAAGTTACCAAGGGATTTACTCATTTTTTCAGAATCTATCTGAACAAAACCATTATGTAGCCAATATTTAGCAAAAGTTTTGTTAGTCAATGATTCTGATTGAGCTATCTCATTTTCATGATGAGGAAAAATAAGATCTTGACCTCCACTATGGATGTCGAGAGTTTCACCCAAATAAGTCATAGACATGGCACTGCATTCAATGTGCCAACCGGGTCTTCCGTAACCCCAAGGAGATAACCAGCTGGGTTCGCCTTCTTTCTTAGCTTTCCAAAGGGCAAAATCCGCCGAGAAAAATTTGTTAGGGTTATCAGTATCGTCAGTACGTTCTAAAATATTTTCTAACTTCTGTTTAGATAATTTACCATACTCCTTAGCTTTGCGGATATCAAAGTAAACATCACCATTCTTTTCGTATGCAAAACCCTTCTGTATTAATTTTTCAATAAATTCAATCATGTGAGGAATGTGAACAGTAGCTCGAGGGTGGAGTGTAGCACGTTTAACATTTAACCTATCCATGTCCTCATAATAATGATAGATGTGCTCTTCAGCAACTTCAATAACAGACTTTTGTTCTTTCAATGCACGATTAATCATTTTATCATCAATATCAGTAAAATTCATAACAAAACGAACTTCATAACCTTGGAACTCAAAATAACGTCTAATTGTGTCAAAAGCAATAGCAGAACGAGCGTGTCCAATGTGTAGACGATCATAAACTGTAGGGCCACAATTATACCAGTTAATCAACTTTTCAGTTGTAGGAACAAATTCTTCGTGTGTTTTAGTTAAGGTATTATAAACACGTATCATTGAAAGGGTAAAATACTATAGATAAAAAAAAATTTTGATAGAAGAAATTTTAAAAAAGTAAATAAAATTAAACAAATTTGTGAAAAAATTGTAGAATAAGACATAGTTATGAGGAATTTTCCATTTTTACACAATCAAAGATGATAAAATTAGGAATTCTATCCGCGTCAAAAGCTAAAAATGCGGGGAACTTCTGAATGTTTTGTAAAGATGGTTTAGGTTCAACAATTCGACGTATCAAAAAATGGTTTTCATATAATGCAGTAGAATATTCTGTAAGAGTACGATCAATCTGCCATAAAGGCTCTAAAGAACCCCAAGAAACTAAATACCCGCCAGAATCAAAATAACGGTCGACCATGCTATACAATTTTTCCTCATTGCGTTTGGTGTCAAAAGGCAGTCGATAACTAACATGACCCATTCTACCAAAAACAGGATGAATATTGCTCCAAATAAATCGACCATGATTTTTTAAAACCCTAGAAATCTCTTTGAAAGCAAGTTTGAAGTTAACAACGTCAATAAAGACAACATTAGAAACAACTAAATCAAAAGAATTATCCTCTAAAAAGGATAAATCAGTAAGTGATCCTTGATAATAGGAACAGCCCAAAAAGGTTTGTTCTTCTTGTAAGATGCAATACTCAATAAACTTTTGAGAATAATCTACTCCAACAACTTCTGCTCCCTCTCGGGCCAATTTTCTAGCAAGATAGCCATTACCACAACCCGCATCTAAAACTCTTAACCCCTCTGCTTTACCAATAATCTGAGATAATTCAGGATCAATAATTAATTGTCTAGAAAAGTCACCTTGGTCATCATCGCTAGTTTTGGAATAAGATTCTATCCATTTAGAAGTATTTTTAGTCCATCGAGATTCAGAATCAGAAAGAGAAATATCTGATTCTGGGATCAAAGGAGAATGTATGCCCACACTATGACTCGTTATAGCCTCTCTAATAGGATGAACATTATCTGGAATCGCTAAAGCCTCTTCTAAACTGATACTTTTTCCTATTCTTACTGTTTCAGGGCTCCATATTGGAAACCAAGGATGATGATGGGATAAAATAGGCGTTATAACGAAATCTTTAGTACTTTTACTTTGAGAAAGTTCAGCTTGTAAGTGAATAGATTGTTGCCAAGGATGCAACCCTCGAAATTCAGAATAGAGTAAATCATAATGAGTTTCATTGCAGTCGGAACAAAAAAAAGTGTAAGTATAGGTACGTTTCCAGAATTTAACGGGGGTAAGGGTAGGATTATTACATCTACCACAAATTGTCTTATTAGTTTTAGGGCACCAATAAAGCCAACTAAAATGGTAAAAATTATTACAAGAAGCACACTTAAATTGAGAATGCCAAGAACAACGAAAAATGATTCCCTCAGATGTAAAAGATCCTAAACGAAGAGGATAGTCATCTTCAAATAAAGAGATTTCTTGACAATAAAAACAAGAATGGCTTTGATGAGACATAAAATAAAAAGGGAAAACGAATTAATCAACTTTCTGTTTAAAGAAGATAACTTTACTCAACAGAAGAAAGGAAGAAGTAAAGAAATGATGTGCTAACAAATACTAGAAACTGTGAAAGTGCGAAAGTTAAACATTCACTAATATTGACTGGAATCTTTACTAACCACAAATGAAAGCGTATACAATAAAAGAAGATGACAATAGTAATAATGGAAAGCATCTGACGACTAAAATGAATAGTGAACATGAAGAATCAATAAATCTTATTAATCGCACGAAATAAGAAAAAATATGGTCATTTTAGTAACAGGTGCGACAGGATTAGTAGGGTTAAATCTAACAAAAAAACTGGTAGAAAAGGGAGAAAAAATAAGAGTATTAATAAGAGCAAGTGCAGAGAAAAAAGAACTAGAAAAATTAGGCGTGGAAATAATAGAAGGAAATTTGGGAAATAGTGAAACAGTAGAAAAAGCAATGAAAAATAGTGATATAGTGTTTCATGTAGCAGCTGCTGTAAAAGACACATTGCCCGATGAAGAGTTCTATGAAGTAAACCATAAAGGAACAAAAAATGTAGTGAAAGCATTCGTAAAAGAAAAAGGAAAGAAGTTCATATATGTAAGTACAATAGGGATATATGGGTTTAAACAAAAAAACGTACCAATAAAAGAAGATAATCCACTAGAACTAATAAAAGGATATAGAGAAAGTAAATG
>CAZEQQ010000076.1:0-9611 GCA_964514425.1 uncultured archaeon | reverse complement strand
AGACATATTTCTCTGTCATTTTTTACACCTATCGGTTTTATTTCTATGAATATTTCACGTTAATATTTGCCTTTCATTATACTTTTTTAATATTATGTTTATAATAGTTTTAGAATTTTTGTCAAAAATAATTTCCACAATTCTGCTTTTTAAATAGGGATGGACGTTATTTTATAAGGGGAAGATACTTTTTCAGTAACATTTTTCTATTTTTTTGTGATAATTTAGCCTAGTTTATATAGTTTTATCTGTTTTTTAGTATTGACTAAGATGTCTTTCCAATCTAGAGAATATCAGAATTACATTATTTCCCGTATTGAAGAATTGACATTAGATTCGAAAAGTGTTATTCTTGAGTTAGATTGTGGAATGGGTAAAAGAGTTATTACATACCGTCTTTTAACAGAAACTTTTGATAACAAAAAGGTAGTAGTGTTTCTTCAAAATTATTCTTCATTGCAAGAAACTGTACATTATCTCAACACAGAATACGGAGGCATCCCAAATTCCGATTTTCTTAAAAGTGGTTCTACGGCCATTCAGCGGAAAGTTATTATCGAAAGTAATCGAGTTATTCTTACATTACCTATTGTTTTTTTTAATACAGTAACTCAATTTCCAGAGTTAAAGGACAGTTTTGATATTGTGATAATAAATGAAGTAGACCAAATTGTCCGCCGTATTTCTCAAAATAGGGTATTAGTTGTTCCTTGGAACAAATTGATACCTCTTATGTCTAATTCCCTATTTCTTGGTATGAGCGGAACGCTTAGAGATAAACATACTGTTATTGATGCTCAAGACCAAATGCTATTACGAGATGAGTTAAAAACTCTTCACAATTTTTTTCCTTCTTGTTCTACCATCACTATTGAAGATTTTTTAGATACTGATTTAAAACAATTCATTCAAACAACAGAAGTTTATATTACACCTGTCCAAGATGAAAAAACACGAGAGATAATTTTAGAATTAACAAATAACATAGAAATTATAAGAGAAGAAATATTAAAACAAGTTAAGGATACAGCACCACATTTACTAGCTGAACTGAAAAAAGATTTTTTCCGTAAGATTAATTTTATGGATATAGAAACAGATCTGCTTATTAAGTTTAATCGTTTATTTCTACTTCGAAAATATGTTTATTCAATGCCTAGTAAAAATTACATCAATTACCTCAACCGCTCTGACTTTAATAAAAAGCTGTTACAAGTAAAATCTTTTTTA
Source organism: uncultured archaeon (assembly GCA_964514425.1). Taxonomy (GTDB): domain Archaea; phylum Asgardarchaeota; class Heimdallarchaeia; order Heimdallarchaeales; family Heimdallarchaeaceae; genus CAZEQQ01. The sequence continues at coordinate 8,381 of CAZEQQ010000076.1, read as the reverse complement.
ACAGGTAAAGAGTTAAAAATTATTGAAATAGCAAGTCAAAGTAGTAAAATTACTGTGCTTTGTTCTTATCTTTCAACAGTTTATTCTCTTTCTCAACTTCTTAAATCTAAAGGGTTTGAGATATTTATAGTTACTGGAAGCGTTCGTGATAAAAACAGAGTAATCTCACAATTTAAAGAATGCAAAAAACCTTCATTTTTGCTACTTTCACCAGTTGGAGAGAGAGATTTAGATATTCCTCAAACTGATTCACTTATTGTTTATGATCTTGTAAATTCTCCTAAAACAGTTTATCAAAAAATGAAAAGGAGTAGAGGAGGAAGAGTTTACCTACTTTTTTATGAGGACACACCAGAGTACCAAAAGGTCAAACGTATAACAAATGAAATTGCTACTAGCTACCCGTGGTCAACCATTTTTATTTCAAAATAGCAATTTATACAAAGATTTCTTCTTTATCTTTATTTTCTTACCTCTCTTCATTCATAAGCTTTTTATTAGTATAAAAACTTCGGAATTAGAAAATATATTTTTAGTCCTTAGGGTGTTTAAATGGCAAAGAATCAAGTTAAGAGTAGCACTAATGAACGTTGGGTTTTAATGAATGCCATGTTTGATGAACTTGGTTTAGTTCGTCAACACTTAGATTCGTTTAATGACTTTATTGAAAATGGATTACAATCTGTCCTTGAAGAGATAAAAGTTATTGAACCTGAAGATTCCGAGTATTATGTTAGACTTGACCGTATTGAAGTTGATGAACCCACTGTTAGAGAAGCAGATGGATCTCAAAGTTTTGTTTATCCTATGGAAGCACGTATACGTAATCTAGCGTACTCATCTCGTATGCATTTACATATGACTACTATCCAACGAGATCCTGCAACAGGAGTCGATTCCCCAAAGGGTGAGTCTACTAAAGTTTTCATTGGTTATCTTCCTATTATGTTAAAATCAAAGAAATGTAAATTATACAATATGTCCACTGAATCACTTCTTAAATTAGGAGAGGATCCTCGTGACCCTGGTGGTTACTTCATTATCAATGGTAGTGAGAGAGTTATTGTAACACAAGAAGATTTAGCTCCCAACCATATATTAATTGAAGAACTTTCTAATAAAGGTAATGTAACTTCAGAAGCTAAAGTGTTCAGTGTTTATCATGGTTTTCGTGCTCCAGTTACAGTTGAGCACACTAAAGATGGACAATTGAGAGTTAGTTTTCCTAGTATGCCACGTAAAATATCTCTAATTTTATTGATGCGTGCATTAGGTATAGAAAGAGATGATAAAATTGCATTAACTATCAGTCCATCACAGAAGATCCGTTCTCGTGTTATGTCAATGCTTATGCGAGAAACATCTGAAGCCGATACAACAGAAGAAGCCCTTGATTATATTGGGAAACGTGTTGCAGTGGGACAAACGAAAGACTATCGTATTAATCGAGCTATGCAAGTTTTAGATAAATACTTACTACCACATTTAGGTAGTGACCCAGATTCGCGATTGAAAAAGGCTTATTACCTCGCACAGATGGCTCAAAGGTTGTTAGAATTAGAGATAGGCATCAGACATAAAGATGATAAAGACCACTACGCAAATAAGCGCTTGAAACTCGCAGGAGATCTTTTACTCATGCTTTATAGAGTTGCATTTCATGCACTTTGTCGTGACATCAAATATCAACTTGAGCGTGTAACAGTTAGAGGAAGAAAACCTAATTTAAAAACAACTGTAAGGGCAGATCTTATAACTGAACGTTTGCGTCATGCTTTAGCAACTGGAAACTGGACTGGAGGGAAGTCAGGTGTAAGTCAATTACTTGATAGAACCAACTATATGTCTTCTTTAAGTCATTTACGAAGAGTTGTCAGTCCATTAAGCAGAAGCCAACCTCATTTTGAGGCAAGAGATTTGCACCCTACACATTTTGGCAAAATATGCCCAAATGAAACACCAGAAGGCCCTAATTGTGGTTTAGTTAAGAATCTAGCACTGCAAGCTTACATAAGTGTAGGAGTTCCTGAAGAAGAGGTAGAACAAAAATTAGTAAAAGAGCTAAATGTAAGCGAGATAACTGCAAAAGAATTAATTGCACAAGATTCACCACTTACAAAAATATTAGATAAAGAAAGTACCTATAAAGTTTTTATTAATGGAAGGTTTTTTGGAATTGTCCAAGATGTCAACACATTTAGGAAAAACTTTATAGAAAAAAGGCGTTCTGGCGACATTCCACATGAAGCTAATATTGCACATTACAATGATGTTAGAGAAGTTATGATAAACTGTGACGCGGGAAGAGTTCGAAGACCGCTTATTGTTTGTGAATCAGGTGTTATGAATCTAAAAAAAGAGATGTTTAACAATATAAGAACAGGTAAATGGAATTGGTCAGATTTAATTCAGAATAAAGTCATTGAATATGTTGATGCAGAAGAAGAAGAAAGTCTTCTAATTGCAATAGATGAACACTCAATTCAACAAGATACTACCCATATGGAAATTGCACCAAGCACTATTTTAGGTATTTGTGCATCACTAATCCCATTCCCAGAGCATAATCGTTCAGATCGTAATGTCTATGAAGCGGGTATGGCAAAACAAGCTTTAGGAATGTTTGCAGCTAACTTTAGATATCGTGTTGATACAAGAGCTCACGTTTTGCATTATCCGGAGAAACCAATTGTTAAAACCCATGGTATGGATGCAATTAATTTTGAAAACCGACCAGCTGGACAAAATTTTGTTGTTGCAGTGCTTTCATATGAAGGCTATAATATGGAAGATGCTCTTCTTATCAACAAAGCAGCTATTGAACGAGGACTGGGGCGCAGTACTTTTTATCGTACTTATGATGCTGAGGAACGTAAATATCCAAACGGACAAGAAGACACATTTGAAATTCCAGATGAAACAGTTAGAGGTTACAAAGATGAATCAGTATATGTTCATTTAGGCGAGGACGGTATTATTGAACCTGAAATTGAAGTTGATGGAAACAAAGGTGAAGTTTTAATCGGAAGAACTAGTCCACCTAGATTTTTAGAAGAATATTCAGAATTTGATGTACCACCACAAAATAGAAGAGAAACAAGTAAATCTATGCGGCATGGAGAGAGGGGTATTTCCGATATGGTTATTCTCACCGATACAAATGAAGGAAATAAATTGGTTAAAGTTAGAGTAAGATCGGAAAGGGTTCCTGAAATAGGAGATAAATTTGCCTCTCGTCATGGACAAAAAGGTATTATTGGTTTAATCATACCTCAAGAAGACATGCCATTCACTGAATCAGGCTTAGTTCCCGATATAATAGTTAATCCCCATGCGGTTCCGAGTCGTATGACTGTTGGTCACTTAATGGAATTACTCTCTGGAAAATTAGGCTCTCAAATTGGAGAAACAATTAATGGTACTCCATTTAATAATTTAAGTATAGCTTATATAGAGAAACAGTTGCATGCAGCAGGATTACATCCTTATGGTAGAGAGATTATGTATGACGGCAAATCAGGTAAAAGAATTGAAGGCACTATTTTTGTAGGTTGCCAATTTTACCAAAAACTACACCATTTAGTAAGCGATAAGATCCATGCTAGAGCTAGAGGCCCTATCCAAATGCTCACAAGACAACCTACCGAGGGTCGAGCTCGAGAAGGAGGTCTCCGTTTTGGAGAGATGGAAAGAGATTGTCTTATTGGTCATGGAACATCTATTTTGTTAAAAGAGAGATTGTTAGACGAATCAGATAAGACTGAAGCGCTAATTTGTGGAAAATGTGGTTTTCTTGCTATGTTTGATCGTAATAGAGATAAATACCATTGTCCTATTTGCAAAGAGGAAACAACAGTTTCAAAAGTTGTAATAAGTTATGCTTTTAAACTTTTAATGCAAGAATTAATGAGTTTAGGGATAGCACCCCACATTGAATTAGAAGATATTGCTTAAGTTTTAATTTCCTCAATTCCTTTTTTTATTTTCTTTTCATACTCTGCTATGGAGATAGTATACTCTTTATATAATTGCATTTGTTCTCCTATTATTTTTGCTAAAACATGGTAGCAGTATTTTCTTTCTCCCTTTTGTATAACTCTTATTGCAAAATCAGTACATTCACAGAAAGAAGAATCTATAATAAGATAAGACTTATTTCTTCCTTTTACTTCCCAAAGGTATAATTTTTCATTTAGCTTTAGTTTGAAGAGTTCTTGTTTTTTTAGAATGTTTACAATTTTTTCTCCTTTAGAATCAAAGTAACATAAGATTTCATTTTCTAGAGTTTCTGTTAAATTCTTTTGCTCTTTAATATTCTCTAGAACAATTTGTAAACTTTTTTCTTCATCAGTAATTTGTTCTTGTTCTTCCATTTTGGTCTTACTTCAGGTTTTTATAATGTTTCCTCACAACTTAAAATAAAAGTTACTGTTTTATTGCAACGTCTACATTCTCATATTGTCTTTGTACTATCATTTTTACTTTATTTATGTTTTTTCCATTTCGTCCTATTGCACGTCCTTTATCTTGTGAACTAACTTCTACATGAGCAATAGAACCATCTTTCTTTTTATCGACTCTTATAGACTTTATTATTATTGGTAAAAAGCAGTTTTTAATGAATTTTTCGAGATTATTTGAGAATTCTATAATTTCTACATCTTTTGCCACTAATTCTTTCAGTTTATTTATATGAATTCCTTTTTTTCCTATTGCCATCCCTGCTTGTCCTTCGGATACAACGTATGTAATCTTGTTCTCTTCGTCATCCACGACACAATCTTTTATGTACACATCAACAATTCTTTGAAAAGTTGTTATGTATTGCATTTCACTTTGAGATAATTTTATAGACATTTTATCAACCAGAATAGTTGTTCATTTTTTCGTTTTTTTTCACGTTTAAACGTAGTAAGTATATTTTTGTTCTAGTATTTTTAAGGATTATACTCTTAGTCCTAATTTAGCTAGTAATTTTAGTGTAGAAATAAATAGCATAAAAAAGTGTTGATACTTTTGTGAAATTGCTGATTCTATTCATAAATACTCAAATTTCTTTAATTTAATCATCTAATTTTTTTTAAGAGTAAAGTATTATAGCTGAATCAATGACTCTTTGTTGTTTTTTGAGATAATCAAGGGAGGGTTTCTAGTGCTTCAACAAGCGACAGAACAAGTTTTTTATTTAGTTTATTATCAGCTAGTGTTACAAGAAAGGATTCTGATAACTTTTTACAATGTTTTTCTTTACAAAATGTTCTAACAATAATTCCTTTACTGCACATAAAGTCATATAATTCGTTTATATCACCATTAAATTTAATTAGGAGGAAATTGGTATGACTTGTATAAACTTTCACGCGATTCAATATTTTAATGTTCTCTATTACACGCTTTTTTTCTTCAATGAAGTGTTCTATTGCATTAAGAAAGATGTAGGGATTTTGAAGTGTGTATTTTGTAACAAGTAAAGAGATAGGAGGGATTTCTTCAATAAAGTATTCAAATTTGAGCTTTTCAACAAGCTTATCATTTCCGATTAAGTAAGCGCAAGCAAATGAACCTAAACCCCAAGCTTTAGAAAATGTCCTAACAACAGTCAAGTTATCAAAATTTTTGACTTCCTTAAGAAAACTATAATCTCCAAACTCAACATAAGATTCGTCAATTACTAAATGCATGCTAGTTTCTCTAACAATTTTTAACAATTTTTCCCTTTCAAATTGATTAGCAGTTGGAAAATTGGGAGAAGAGAGAACCATAATTTTTGGTTTGATTTTTTTAATCTTCTGAAAAATGCCCTCTAAATCAAAAGAAAAATTTTCTACTAAGGGTATTCGTTCTATTGTTAAATGGAATTTATTTGCAATAAGAGAATATATTTCTTTATCGGGACACAAAATTAAAATTTTGTCATTTGGTTTGGTATAAGTAGATACTACTCGTTGAATTAATAAATTATGAGTAGTGCCAATATAAATTGAAGAGGGATCTACCCCACTAAATAAAGCTATTTCGGTTATTAAAGAGTCATAATTAAAGGGATAACTATCTCTAGGATCAATGGAAAGAATTTGTTTAAAGATTATATCTTGTATTAAAGTTGGAGAGATAAAGAGGTTATCACCGCTACTTAGATCATAAATTTCATCTATAGGAATTTTGTATAATTCTGAAATTTCTCTTTTTCGTTCTATTCGATCTAATGCATATTTTGTATTCGAAAAATGACCTGTTTCCACTTTTATCACTACACTCGATTAAAAAAGACAAAACAAGAGTAGTTAAAAATCTATTTAGTTTATATTTATTATACAAAGGTAAACCTAAAAAACTACAAGGTGAAACTATACACACAGATATTTTATCTTTGAGTAATACAAGGTGTAATAATTGGTTCATAAATTTACAGTAGAGTTTCCTGAAACTATTTGGCAAGCAATACAAGAGAAGAAAGGTAAGAGTACAATAAAAGATTTTCTTATTCGTTTAATAGAAAAAGAATTAGAGATTAGTAAAATCAAAGTGTTCATTCTAGCAGGGGGAGAAGGAGCTAGATTAAAACCGTTAACTGAATCAATACCAAAAGCTATGATACCTGTGAGTTATAAGCCTCTTTTAGAATACAATTTAGAACTGCTTGAAAAGAGCGGTATATCTGAAGTATTTCTCTTAATAGGTCATTTAGGGAGTCGTATTATGAAATACTTTGGTCAACAGTGGAACAATATAAACTTAAGTTACATTAGTGAAACCACTGCTTTAGACACGGCAGGTGCAATTGATAACGTAAGGAATTTAATTTCAAATACCTTTATTGTAATGAATTCGGATATCTTAACAAATATTAACATTCTTGAAATTATAAAATTCCATAATAAAACAAAGAATGTTTATCCTGCTACTATTTGTGGGATTGAATTCAATAATTATTTTGAAAGTTTGAATAAGTCAAACGAAAAAAGTTACTATGAAGATTTTGGAGTTTTTCAAATGGAAAGTGATGATGACGGGAGTATGAAGATTACAAAATTTGAAGAAAAACCATCGAAATTACCGAAAACAAGTTATATTAATACAGGTATATACATATTTGAACCAGAAATCCTTTCTTATCTAAAAGACTCGAAAGGGAAATCAATTTCAGGTGATCTTCTACCTAAACTAATTGCAGACAGAAAACTCAATGCATATATTTGTGATAAAAACACATTCTGGTTAGATGTAGCTCATCCTGCAAGATGGAGTAAAGCATGGGACGAATTATTTTCTAGTGCAATTGAAATATAAAATTGGATTTTTTCCAACTTAAATTTGATAACGTAAAATATTTCTCGCTATTAGTTTCAGTTAGAAAATAAAAACACAATAGTAATAATCTTTAATAATTTAACTTAAAATGCTCGTCATAGAGTATTCATTGGTGTGAAAAAATGGACCTGAATAAAAGTATAAGAATTGCAGTTGACACAGGTAAAGTATCATTTGGAACTGAACTAACAAAGAAAGCATTGTTAAATAAAACGGCTAAAATTATTGTTGTTGCAAATAATACTCCCTCTGACATAAAAACTGACTTACTAAAATATGCCCAACTCTCTAGCGTTCCAGTAATTGAATTCACAGGTTCAACTTTAGATTTGGGTGCAGTTTGTGGTAGACCACATTTTGTTGCTGCTTTAGCTGTATATGATACAGGAGATAGCGACATTTTGAAGGCAGTGGGAGAATAAGATCTCCTTCTCATTCTTTTTTATGTAACGCTTAATTTCTTATTTTTGAGTATAATAGCGTTTAACTGGACTTCCACATTCTATACAACTTTCTTTTTGAGTATCATATTTTTCATTGCAAACAATGCATCTCCAAAAATACTGCCTTTGGGTTTTCATTCTAAAAAAAGGAGGTTGGAAGACTATCTTTGCACTTTTACATACATTCTGTATAGCTTTGTCATCACTTATAATGATACTATCTATGTGATCAAAGGCCAAGGCTATTACATCTAAGTCACAATTTGATAAATGCGATATATCTCCAGTTTTTGCAGACCATTCTTTAGCTTTAATGAGACCAGACTCACTTGGTATCATAACTCTTACAACTTTTTCATCAATTAAGAAATCTAAACTCATTTTGGCGGGTTTAGTTTTAATTTCTTCAATAACTGAAATAGGAACAATTAAGAAATCATTTGGTTTGAAATCAAAGTTATTTGGTAACAAATGAATTATTACTGTTGCGTCTAGTATATAGGTAAAAGGTTTTCTTTTTGAATTATTCATGGGGTTCATCATACATTTCTGGATTTATGTGAAGTAATTTTTCTTTTACTCTTTGTACATATCTTTCACTGAACCTAATAAACTTAATGGGTATTT
>CAZEQQ010000075.1:1674-9649 GCA_964514425.1 uncultured archaeon | reverse complement strand
TTTTACCTGTTGCTTTCTTCTCTCTTCTACCTCTAATTCTGGGAAATCAACTTCGATTTTGGTTACTTCCGCAATCTCTAAAGCTATCTCTCTTAGTAGTTTTTTTATTTTATAGTCCGTTTCACGAGAATATTGCTTTCTTAATTCTTCAATGTCTACTCCTTTACAATAACTAGGAAGGAGTTTTAGCGCCATCTCCTTTGGTGAAAAACTTCTGTCTCTCCTAATTACATCAAGTAATAAAGTTTGCATTTTATCTTCGCTGAATTTAAGGTTTTCATGAGTTAATCTTATTGCAGTTGCTCGAAGTAAGTCGTTTTCTTCATTTTTTGCATAAGTTTCAAATAATTCATTTTTATCTGAAAAGTTGAGTTTAGCTAAAGTCCCCATAATAGCTAGTTTAACAGTATTTTCCCTTTCAAAACTATAGATAATACGTAACTTTTGTGTTATCTCTTCATATGAAGTTTTTTCAAGAATCATTGCAGTTTTGATACGTACTCTATCATAATAATCTTGTTCAAGAATTTGAAGAAAAAATTCCCCTAATTCTAGAGACATTTCTTTTTGCTCTAAATCAAGAAGGATGGTTAATCTTTCATTATCGGATTTTTTTAAAAAATTCTTAATATTTAAGTCAAAACTGTCCATGAAAATAAAAACTTCTTTGAGTTTATATATATTTTTTTCATTATACCACTGAGCAAGAGTGACCTTACATATAACCAACGAAAAGACAGATGTCCGTTTCAAGTCCTCATTTGCGATTGTTTACTTCACAGAAAAAGGATTTGAGGTTTTTGCTTCGGATATTTTAGATGAAAAACTACTCAACACTTTAACTCTTTATCCTACATTATTAGGAATGCTTCAAAATCAGAACCCTTCTGGTTTAGCTACGAGTAAAATAAACGAGAATAAGTACCTTTTTGCCTATGTAATTTCGTTATCTAATCCCACTGCTATTGATAAAAGATTGCTTCATAACACTGTTACAGTGATAAATTTTATAGTGAACAAAGACGTCTACAAAGAAATAATTGTCAATTTTGATGAATTTGAGAAATTTACTGCTTCATATTTTGAACAATTAAAAGAAATGGAAGATCTTTATGCTGTAGACTTTAACAATTTTATCCAATACTTCTTCGAAAATATGGACGAATCATCATTCAGTGCCTCTTCCTCAAATCAACAAAGAAACAAAAACAAAAAATTAAAATCTACAAATATAGGCGTTTCTTTAGCAACAGAGTTTAACAATTGGCTAAACAGTATAGACTTCTCCAAATTGAACGAAGATTGAAATAGTGTCTATTCAATAATATTTTAATTCTCTCTCTTTTCCACTACTTAGAGGATACTTATGATAGAGATTCGTTTTCATGGTCGTGGTGGAGCAGGTACAGTCATTGCATCTCAAGCTTTCGCAAAAGCAGCTTTTTATTCTGGTAAAAATGCTCTAACTTTCCCTTCATTTGGAGCTGAAAGAAGAGGTGCCCCTGTGATGGCTTTTGCAAGAATAGATGATAAAAAAATCTACAAAAGAACACAAATCTATAACCCCGATATAATGGTTTGTCTTGACGATGCTTTAATGCAACTTGTAGACGTTGCACAAGGGTTAAAAGAGAATGGGTTAGGTGTGTTAAACTCCCCCGAAAAACCTGAAGATATAAGACTCTCTTCTTCCATAAAAGTAGCTGTTGTTGATGCTAACAAAATCTCAATGGAGGAATTAGGAAGACCTATTACAAATAGTGCAATGTTAGGGGCATTAGTAAAAAGTACTAATATAGTTACTCTAGAAAAATTAGAGAAAGCTATTATGTCCTCTTTTGGTTCAAAATTAGGCGAAAAACTTGCTAAACAAAATATTAATGCTGCACGAAGAGCATATGAAGAAACTATATTTGGAGAAACTAAAGGGGGAAGAAATTATGAACAATTCAAACCTTGGTTACCAAATTATGAAGACTTTCCTATAGGCACAATTATTCCTCAAATGATCGTAAGTACAGGTCAAAGGCTTGGACCCGGTTCTGCTGTTATTAGAAAGACTGGTACTTGGAGTCATTATAAAGCAGTTATTGACAATAGTAAATGTATAAAATGTAGAAGATGCATATTTCATTGTCCCGAAGCTACCATACATGAAAAAGAAGATGGAACCTTAGAGGTTGATATATCTTATTGTAAAGCTTGTGGGGTTTGTATTAAAGAGTGTCCTAAAGAAGCTATTTCAATGACAAAAATAGAAAAATTCACAGAAATATTATAGACTATTTCTAAAACTTCTAAAAAAAGAAAACTCTCTTTTTTGAGCGTTTTCACTTATACTTTTCTAAATCGTCACCGTTTCTCTTATAATCCTTGAAAAATTTAGAAGATGAAAAGAATTTCCCATCACTCTCTCTATTAGTATCAGAGTAATTATGGAAGTCATCTTCTTCAAATTCCTCATCTTCATCCTCAAAATCTTCATAGTCTTCATCCATATCGGTTTCAAAAAGATCGACCTCAGTTTCTAAGAACGAACTATCAAATTGTGCTATCTCTTGAGCATGAAGATCTACTCCTAGTTGATGTTCTAATTCTTTTAAAGATAATAAGGCTGCATCTGTATCTTCTTCTATATTACAGTAGGACATAATTGCTAATACTGGTAAGTTTGCAGCCGTTCCTTCTGTTAAAAGAAAATGAAGAGGTCCCTTAATGGACAATCTTTCCTTAAATGTTCTTTTTGTGCCATATAGTTCGGAGTATTTGGGTGTCGGGACAAGAGTTATCCAGGTTTCATCATCATTTGATCTGAATTCTTCTCTAAGTCCTCCAAATATAATGTAACGTTTTGCTTTCCAAGAAAGTATTTCTTTTATTAACATGCTCCAGAAAGCATCTGGTAAGGCATTGTATCCTACAACTGGCAAAGGTAATCTTGAACTGATAATAATGAACTTTTCATTTTGGACTTTTTTACTTTTAACATTTAAAGAATAAACTGTAATAGGTGTTTCTAAGTTATCATTATAAAACCAAGATGTTCCTCCCAAAAAACCAACAGAATTTACATCACACATTTCAATAATGTGATTTGTACTTAAAGTTCCAACAGAACCATAACCTGTAAATCCCATGATAATGGTCGTATTTTCGTCTATAATTGAAGGATCAATATTAAATTGTTGAAGGTAGGACCAATTATTTTTTGTCATCAAAAACAAAGAATTATGCTAGATTAAAAAATTGATGATTCGTCCCTAATTATAAAATGAAAAATCAAAAAAATGTGTTAAAAAGAGAAAGAAACGATGAAGAAGAAAATTAATTCTTTCTTCTTACTTTTCCTCTCTCCAAAAACTCCTTTTCTCCAGGCCATAATACTGTGGCAACAGTAGTAAATAAGAGGAAGAAAATACTAGGAATTACCAGAGCTATTATTCTATCGTAAAAACTAAAATCAGTAACCAAGGCTACAATACCTAATGCTACACCTCCAACAACAATGCCTATTATCTCACTTAATGAAATAACCGTATTTTGGACACTCATTGTTGAGCCATGACGCTCCTCTTCAAATCCAATAGAACTACTATCTCCTAATCTTCCGCTTATAGCAGGTGCATAAGCAGAAGCTAAAATAACACAAAGAACTAAAGGTGTGAGTAACCAAAAGTCTTGTAATATTGAAGCTGGATCCGCTATATCAATAAGATTGGCGAAATACGCAAACATTAAGATAAACGCCATCCCAAGTATACCAAATAGACCAAGCCCCAGTGTTATTCTTCTTCCTATTTTATCTGCAACATAACCCCATAATCCCATACTTGCCCCCATTACAAGAGTGAATAAAACGACAGAATAACTAGCAATACCCGGTGATGTTCCAATAGCCAAGACGATAAAACCCCAATTATTTAAGATACCTATTAGTGATGCAGTACCTAATAAGGGCATAACAACCCCTCTTCTGTCTTTATCTAACATCATCCTCCATGACGTTAATGCTTCTTGTTTGACACTAAATTCTCGTTCTTTTATTGTAGGTTTAGTCTTATCTACTGTAACAAAGATTATAGCAGTTGATAACAGTAAGAATACTGCAAAAATAATATAAATATAAAGCAACGCTTCTGGGCGGGTTGGTATCCACTCTCCATCAGGAACCGGTGTTATACCAACAATCCAATCATAAAGTAAACCCGCAAGAACCACGCCTGAAGAGCGACCACCTGTGACTGCAACATTATAGTAACCCATTCTCCTAGCTCTGTTCTCATATACTGAAAAACGAGAAAGAAAACCATTTGATGCGCTCACGTTACAAGCTCCTGCTATTCCGTGTAAAAAGTGATATAAACTCATACCAAAAATACATAACCCATTAGCCAAAGGTATAATACCTATAATGCCTTGCCAATTTAATGCGCAGATGCCATAACCGATTAAGACTAGTGCTCCAGATGATGTGCTGAATAAGATCCATTTTCTAGTATCTTCATTATCTGATTTATAACCAAAATAACCTGCAGAAAGAATAACTGCCAAAGCATATGTAATCTCTACTATTATTGTAGCTACAATAGCGAATATATATTCCTCAGTAAGAGGGCCTTCTACAGTGTTTTCCTTAACATGTAATAAATGCAAGAAAATGTAAACGGGCATAAGAACTGTAGTGCTTCCAAAAGCAATTCGGAGAAAAAATGTAGCTATAAGTATACCAAAAATAGCTCTTCTCGGATTTTTCAGTTCATATAGTTTTTCATCATCATTATCATAAGGTATAGTTTTGAGTCTTTCTGCAGTCATTTTTTCCACCTTTTAAATTAAGAAAACCAAAGTTATTAAAAATTTATTGTAAAAATAGAATAATCAAAAAAGCGATAATAAATAACGTGAGATAGAAAAAATTTGCTTATAATTGTCAGAAAAATATTTAGTGCTCTTCTATATTAAACATTAATTGCCAAAAACCATTGCTTTACTTTAATAATAGATAGTAAAAGCAATTTTGGAGAAATTTATGCAGAAATAATGACATTTACGAAAGGGTTTTAAAGGAAATTGCAGAATCAATTTACAGAAAAAATTCTTATATCATAGTAGCACAAAATATTTATAGTAAAGCTTACAATAAGATATGCGTAGAATATAATATTGAAAATAAGGAGTATAAAAAATGTCAGAAAATTCAGTAACAATAGCCAAAGTCACAAAACTAGAAGCAGAAAAGCCAATCGAACTACCTGAAGAATTTCTAGCAGCACTTAAACCTGATGGAAAGAACTATGCCGTTATGATTTTGGCACCAAATACCAGAATTATACGAATTATACCAACAGAAACAGATACTGCCATCAAAATAAGTATCAATATCGGAAAACTCTCACCAGACTTTTTGAGAAAAATGGGATCAATCTTTATAAGATTAGGTATTAAAACACTTTACAGTACAGGTCTTTGTTTTACACAAAGCGCTTGTGTCTATGAGGGATACATTGATTCTGATGAATTAAAAGAAGTCTCAATTGAAACGATTAAAGAAGAGTTAGAACGTATTGAAGGTGTCGCAAGCGTAGATGTTGATACATTAAAAGCGTAGGAGCTCGAAATTTTGGTAAGGCAAGACAAAAAAAGTGAAAAGCGTCTAACCTTACTATTACATCCTCTTCGAAGAGAAATTTACAGGCTTGTCTGTGAAACCCCTGGAACATATTTTTTTGAGTTGTCTAATTTATTAATGGCACCTCAAGGGACAGTGAATTGGCATCTGAGAAAATTAGAGAAAGCTGGGTTATTATCGTCTGAAAAATTTAAAGGAAAGAGAGTGTACTATTCAAGAAATCTTCGACATGAAGAAGTAGAAAAAGCGTTTGTTGTGCTAAAAGCAAAAACAGCAAGAAAAATATTTGCTTTTATTATAAATAATGATAACTGTCATCAGATAACTATTGCAAGAGGGTTAAACATACATCATGATACAGTTAGTCACCACACCAAAAAAATGGTTGAGGTAAAACTCATAAACCAGTTTAAGAATGGGCGCAAAACATGCTACACTATGGGGGATATAGGGAGAAAAATACAAGAAGAAAGTATAAGCACAATTTCTGAAACATATATTGCAAGTTTAGTAGGAATTTTAGAAGATAATTGTCTTAATCCTGAAATAGAGGAAGTAAGTAAAGATGCTATATCAATAAGATTGGAATGTCCTGGTCAAACTGATGCCACTTTTACGATATCGCTTGGACAATGGTCTTTTGATGAAGATGACTACGATGAGGAGGAAGACAAAGGTTTTGGTTTTGAAGAAAACGAAAAGGAGTAAGATTATTCAATTTAACATTTTTTGACTAAAAATTTGTATAACTAATAAAGAATCAGTAGAATTAAAATTTTGCAAAAGTATACGTTTTTAAAGGCTTTTACAAATAATCCAATTGGTGTGCATATTGTCTCATAAAGAGAAAAGTGTCAAAAATGAAATAGTATTTACAGATTTAGACGTAAATAAAATTGCAAATAAATTAACAGAGATTAAATCTCAACTAGCTGAAGTTATTGTAGGACAAGAATCAGTTATTGAAGCATTAATTACAGCAATACTCTCAGATGGGCATGTACTGTTGGAAGGTGTACCCGGTGTAGCAAAGACCCTAATGGTTAGAGCTCTGGCAGCTTCGTTATCATCAGAATCTAAGAGAATACAATTTACACCTGATATAATGCCTTCTGACATTACTGGTGTAACTGCTTACAGACCTGAAACAGGAGAATTTTACTTCAAAAGTGGACCTGTTTTTACTAATCTTCTTTTAGCTGATGAAATAAATAGGGCTCCGCCTAAATCTCAAGCTGCTATGTTAGAATCAATGCAAGAAAAACAAGTAACAGTAGAAAAAGAAACACATAATTTACCTTTACCATTTTTAACATTCGCGACACAAAATCCACTAGAAACAGAAGGAACTTATCCTTTACCTGAAGCACAGTTAGATCGTTTTGCATTCAAAGTTTTAGTAACGTATCCTGAAGAAGAAGAAGAAGTGGAAATAATTAACAGATTTACAGGAGAAGTAACAAGTTATGACAAATTGTCTTCAATTCAAGCAATTTTATCTCCAGAAGAAGTAATAGCATTACAAAAATTTGTAAGGAAACAAGTAACTATATCTGATGAACTTGTACGCTATATTGTACGAATAGTTAATCTTACTCGTGAAAGTGAAGAAGTTGCCTTAGGAGGAAGCCCGCGTGCTAGTTTGTGGTTATCTATAGCTGCAAAATCTTCAGCAGTAATAGATGGTAGACTATATGTTAATCCTCAAGATATTCAAAAAGTAGCAAAAAATGTTTTACGTCACAGAGTTATCATTAAACCTGAATATGAGTTCGATGGAACAACATCTGAAGTAATTATAGATAGAATATTAAAACACACCCCCGTTCCCTCAATAGAATAGTGATGAAAATGATTGTGTCAAAAAAGAGAGTTATTGTGGTTTTAAGCTCTTTGATAAGTATTGTATTCATTCTTCCTGCAGTATTGACAGGAGTAATACACTTCTTACCGATGCAAACAACTGCACAAGAAGGAGACTTAACAGTTACAATAAATCAAGAAAATATTTACTACAAAAATAACACTTACCTTACTAATGGGTATATCTATTGGACACAACTATCGGGAGGACGACTCACTCTTTATGCGAATACATCATTAATTCATGAATACGAGTTCTGGGATCAAGGAGGAGTATATCCTTCTGATTTGTTATCTGTTTATCCTGACAGAATAGTAATTAGTATAAGAACAACAGAATTGTATTATAGGATTTATGCAGATTATCAACCAGATTATTTTATGGATACAAATTTTGTAGTAATATTTAACACATTTTGGGCATTATTCAGTTATATAACACCTGAAGGAGATTCACAATATGCTCCTATTAATTACTATAAT
>CAZEQQ010000075.1:0-1664 GCA_964514425.1 uncultured archaeon | reverse complement strand
ACAAATCCTACCTGAAGGTGCAGGGATAGTAAGTTATGCTCCTACAGATGGAGCAGTAATAATAAAAGAAGGAAGTTCGTTCGGAGTAGAATGGGAATATAAAGAAAGAAAAATGGACCCTTTTCATGATCCCTTAACTTATGAAATAACATACAATTTTGACCCTATTTACCTTCAATTTACAGAACAAATGTTTCAAAACCAGCAACAATTACAAAAGTTAGAAAGTGAGCAGAATTTACTGGATCTATTAAAAACATACTTTACTTTTGTAGCTTTTCTTGCTGTTTTTCTAAGTCTAGTAGCTGCTATTGTAGGTTACTTACAAGCTAAAAGAAAATTAAAATCACAATTAGAACAAGCAAGAAATCTTCCACGTCGGCTTTTAAAAGATATAGAAAGTGAAAAAGAACCAGGAAAAAGAATTACAACGCTTTTCAATATTTTCTTACTTCTTTTAGTGTTTTCACCTATACTAATTGCTGATTCAAATGCAAGTTTAAATTATTCAAATGAACTAGATATGCAATCTCCGTATTACGGAGGAGTGTCATTAGAAGGTATAACTCCTTTAGATACAGGTAGAAACATCCAATATGAATCAGTAATTGATTTAGGAAAAGATGAGATAGCTTTTGAAAATGTAAAAATAAGTCTCCCTTATACTGTTGCAAATTATAGCATATGGTTGGACACAAAAGATGTGCTGTCTTTTAAAGCATATGATAGAAACGGTGCACCTATTTCCTATCAACAGTTTGATAATCGCTACCTTATAAGAAACGTTCAAGGGTACTTAAATTATGAACTTGTACGTCCTTACACTTACTATAATAACTCGAATATTCTAGTATATCTAGACTTCTGCTTTTTAGAATTTTTTGATCCAGAACTCTCTAATTATTCAAAAGCTGACATAACCTATTCGGTTATCTTACCTGAAGGTGCAGCATTAATTAGTGCATCACCAGAAGCTCTTCTAAGCATTTCAGAAACTGGAAATAATAGAAGAAAAGTAACATTTATCGATAATAATAGAGCAATAGATCCGTATCATGATCCCTTTTCATGTCAAATAACTTATAGTTTCATCAATATATTGGAAGCAATAGAAAATCAATCTGCAAGATTTGAGCATTTTAGAGTAAGAACCGACTTAACACAAGAACAAATATCAACACTTACTCAAAATGTCATATTTATCTCCCTCTTTGCGATAATTGCTCCTATTTTAGCGTTCTTGATATCCTACTATACCTTCAGAAATAGAATGCTGAAAAAAATACAAGAGGAAGAACAAAAACATGAACTTTTAATTGCGATTGAAGAAGCACAATTACAGTCATTGATTACTTCCATTCAGATAGATTCTAATGTTGAACCTTGGAAGTCTATGTTGGGTGGATATTGGGAAATGTTGTCCTATCTTAGCAGATATACCCCTGTTAATTTATTACAACACAATGAAGCTTTACAAGAAAAAATCATTGATAAGTATGTCCCACCGTTTATCATTTCAGAAATATTAGAAATTCTCTCTATAGGTCGAGCTCTTGCGCAGAATACAGACGCTGATGAGCTAATAATTTATACGAAACAACAGGCAAGGGATTATTTGGCATCAATTTACAAACTCATCGAAAAGTTAGAAAAATGGAGGAAAG
>CAZEQQ010000074.1:0-9661 GCA_964514425.1 uncultured archaeon | reverse complement strand
TTCCTATAGCTGTAAGGATATGACTGGGCATTAATATTCTACTTGTACATGCACTCCCACTCGAAGCATAAATACCATTCATGCTTGATTCAACGGTTAAAGCTTCTCCTTCGCAGCCTAAGAAACTAATATTGCAGTTATCAGAGATTCTATGCACACCTAAAGCTCCATTGATAAGTGTTTCAGATATAGACGTATTTAATCCATATAACAGTTTATCTCTTAGTTTTTTGAATAAAGAGATTGTTTTTTCTAGATCTTCAAAGTGTAATTCTACTGCTTTGGCAAAACCAGCTAGTAAAGGCATATATTCCACATCAGGAGCGAGAGTTTCGACGCTTAATTGTCCTTCATAAATGGGTTTCAGTTTTACTCCCTCTTTGATATATAAGCTAGCAATTCCTTTTGGTCCTAATATTTTTTCACTTGGGATTGTAGCTAAATCTATTTGTAATTTAGCAAGATCTATAGGCATTCTTCCAAAAGCTGATGATAAGTCTGAGTGAACTAAAACTGATTCATCTTTGTCTTTTACAATTTCAGTTATTTCCTTTAATGGTTGTATTGTGCCTATTTCATGGTTAGCATGTTGTATACTTACTAATAGAGTATTTTCGTCAATCATATCTGCTAAACTATCAGTATTGATTGAACCTTCATTAGTCACTGGAAGAAATTGGATATCTAATCCATGTTCATGTTGCAATGCTCTGGCTGTATGAATAAGCGATAGATGCTCAACTTCAGAAAGGATTATTTTTTTCTTTTTCTTACTTGAATTAAAACCCCCTCTGATTACTAAATTATTACATTCTGTAATCCCATGTGTTATCGCTAAAGTATTTGGGTCTATTCCTAAAGGCGCACTGATTGTTTCTTTGAATGTGTTATAATATTCATAGCTTTCCCAGCCTATTCTGTGAGTTATAGCTGGATTTCCAAATCCTTTTTCTAAGAAAAAAGGTTTCATAAACTCTAATACGAGAGGATCAACAACAGAACCATTTTCCCAATCATAATAGACTTCTGTCATTGATTTACCATGTTCTCTTAATAATGGCTCTACACTTGGCATATTATCAACTCAACTTAAAACATCTTCAAGAAATTGTTCGATGTTTTTAACATTTTTTATCATTAGTTTTCCAGTAATATAAAAAGAAAACTCATACTCTTTGTATTTATATCTGTTAATGATATTATTAACAGAATGAACTAATGTGCATTTTTCATCTAATTTTTGCTGTGTTTCTTTGAGTTTGCTAGTTTTCAACATGACTACATAACTGTTATCATTTTTGCAACTTTCAATGACATTTTGTACAAGTTCTTTATACATTTGAATGCACCAGTTAAGTATAACTATGAAAGGATAATTTAATAGTTTTTGATAAAACAAATAAGTTGCATTTACTTCACTGTAAGCTTCTGTTTTAAATCAATTTATTTTGACTTTTTTTTGTCTAGGCAATACCTTTAATAGTTGCTAATTTTAGCTACTATTATGTCTACAGAAGAAATTCATGAATATCAAATTACATTAACTCGTGAAAAAGATTATAAGTTTACTGTTGATTTTGGTAAGGAAACCATTCCAGCATTGTTAACTGATGAAGGAGAAGAAGTTCCAGGAGGAGAAGGATTAGGTCCTACACCGGCTATGCTTTTAGCTGCTGCAGTAGGAAACTGTCTTGCTGCTTCGCTTACTTTTTGTTTAACGAAAAGGAAAGTAGAACTACAAGAATTAAAGGTAAATGTTCGTTACACAAGAGAAAGAAATCAAGATAATTTGTGGCGAATTTCAAAAATTTTTGTAGATCTTTATCCTATTGCTGAAAAAGCTGAAGATAAAGACATCAAGTTTTGCTTATCATTATTCAAAAAGTACTGCATTGTTTCTATGAGCGTAGAGCAAGGTATACCTATGGAAATTAACGTGGAAGGTTTAGATATTAAAAAGTAAAGGTACTCAGTTGCTTTCTACAATCATCAATCATAGTAGTGCATGGACATCATAGTACCAAGGTCAAATTCTCCTTATTTCTTTAAACTATTTTGTTCTCTACTTTTTTTACACAATGAAAAATTTTTAAACTACTAGTTTACAATCAATTATTATTCCCGATTATACTATGATAATACGCAGATAAGCATCATAACTTGTAAAGGTGAGCCTTATAACAACCAAATCAAAGAAACGTTCTTCGAATGTGTTCACTATTAATACTCCAATTAAATTTAAGAATGCTGTACTTGAATATGCACAGCAATTTGGAGGGGCTAGTGAACTTGTTTCTTTATGTTTAGATGACTTAGCATTGCGGTTGAAAAAAATAAAGAAAAGATTGGACATAATTGAAGAGTTAAATGATTATGTCAAACTTGAAATCTTATTAATGCGTCAATATGAAGAAGACGCTAAATCTTTGTCAAATGACGTCAAACTAGTTTTCCGCTTTAAGGATGATATTGTTAAAGAGAGTCTTCAAGTTATTAAAGATAAAACGGGTTGGACAACTTCAAAAGCCATTCGCATCGCACTTTTATGGTATTTATATGCAAACTTTGACGATTTTGTTGCAACAGAGAAATTTATTCCTTTACTCAAATGTGAGTTTTGTGGTTTTATTACTCATGATCAAAGAAGTTTGGCCGTTCATATAAAAACGATCCATGAAACAGTTTGTCCTTATTGCGGTAAGCATTACTCTAATGTTGAAGATCACAAATGTAGGCAAATGGAAGCTTTTGCATCACCTGAAAGAGATATTCGTGCAAAAATAGAAGTTAGTCAACCTAAATCAACTAAAATAGATAAGATTAAGCACGAGCCATCTATCGAAGAACTAGATGAAGAATTGGATGAACAGAAACTGCTTGAAAGTTTAGGTATATTCAATTTTGGTAATATTAGCACCCCTCCGGATCAGAAAGAAGATATTTCTGCACTTCTTCCGAACAAGAAAGTTTTGGAAGAGTCAACGGAAGAGCTAGAATCAATTCAGAAAGAATTAACTGAAATTGGGGGTGCAATCTTAGATTTACCTAGTAAAGAAGAGATAAGCGATAGTAAAGAGAAAGATGGCGACAAGTCAAAGAAGAAAAAGAAGCCAAAACAATTAGAAGAATTAGAGTCTGAAATATCTGAAATGCTAAAATCTTTAGAAGATGATGGATATATTTAGGGGAAATATTTATGTATTGTAAACAAATAATTTATAGAAGTAAGGAAAGGTGTATACTTGATGTCTAAACCACTTAATATTATGCTCGTTGAAGATGACGAGGACATTGCTTTTCTAATTAGGACAAATATCCTAAAAGACTTTCCTCACGCTACTTTTCATTATACAAAAACGGAAGAACAGACATTAACTTTGCTTAAAGAATTGAACTATGACATTGATGTTCTTCTATTAGATTATTTATTAGGAGATGTAACTGGGTTAGACATTCTCACAAAAGTTAGAAAAATTACTGATATTCCTGCTATAATAATTACAGGTCAAGGTTCAGAAGAAATAGCAGTAAAAGCCATGAAATTAGGTGCAACTGATTATATTGTAAAAAAGGGTGGTTTTTTTACACAAATACCACTAGAGATACAAAAAGTGATTAATGCAGAGCAGAAATATGATTTAAGCAAAATATTTGTTGCTTTTTATCGTTTCGGGTCATCTGGCACCGAACTTATTCACATCAGTTCTTTACCTAATGAACTGGAAAAAGACAAAGATAATGTTGTGCTTCCTTTAGGTGTTTTACTCTTTACTTTATTTGGTATGGGTGAGGTTGATAAATTAGAATCAGGTTCTGTTATTTCTGGACCTGTTAGAATCCCTAAAATGAAAGATTATACTGCAACAAGTTTTTTCTATATTGTTTCAGATGATAAACAAAAGGATCTAAGGTTATCAGGTAAAGATTATTGTATTGTTGCTTTAGGTTATCCCATGTTTTATTCAGAATTAGCTCAAGAAGTAGAAAAAATCAAACATATTTTGAATGATTTCTTTGAAGACATCACAGATATTAGGGAAGTAGAAGGAAAAGCAGCTATTGTAAAAACACAAATTGATAATATTATAAAAAGAATGAGAAATTGATTATTGAAAATCAATTTTTTGTCATCAATAATTCTTTATTTTTTTGATTCTAAAGCTTTCTCATATATGGGGATGATTTTCTCTACAGTTTTTTCCCAGCAGTACTCTTCTTTGTAAACTAAAATCACTGCTTCTTTCATTTTTTGCAAGTCTTCAGTATTAGAGATTAAATACTCTATTTCCTTTGCTAATTCATTAGGGTCTGTAGGGTCAATCAATTTCCCTAATAGAGGGTTGTTGTTTGTTCCTGTTTTTAGACCTTCAAAGTTTGAACCAATAAAAGGTAAACCTGTTGCAAAGTATTCATAAAGTCTATTAGGTACTCTCAAAAAGTTGTTTTTTCCTGGTTGAAACAGAATTAAACCAACATCAGAAGTACGTAAAAGTTGGAAAGCAAGTTTATAATCCATCCATCCAGTTAAAGTGAAATATTCACTTACCTCTAGTTCTTCTATCTTTTGCTTCATTGGTTCATAAGCAGGTCCAGAACCCATGATAAAGAATTCTATTTGATCTGGAGAATATTTTGAAGAGAGAATCTTTGCTCCTTCAACCATTTTTTCATAACCTAAATTTGCATACATTACTCCAAATGAGACTATGCGAAATGGTTTCTCTTTTTTATACTTTTCTGGAATTTCTAATTCTAGTGATTTATCAACATCTATCATTGAAGGATAATTGCAGATGTAACTTGTTTCTAGTTTATATTTGCGTTCCAAGTTATCTGAAACGGGTTTACCAGCTGTTATGACTGCTTGAACTTTTTTGATGTAATGCTTCTCAGCAAATGTGTATACCCAATAAGCTATTATCCCAAATGTTTCTGACATCTGTTCAGGGAAGTTTTCATGGCTGTCATAGACAAAACAGTTACTATTCTTTTTAAGTCTAGAGACTAAAGGGAGAACATTAAGATCATGTAAATGAATAATATCATACACTTCATTCCCTACTAACTTTTTAACTTTCTTCCAAAACTCAAAATATTTGAAGAAAAGTTTTTGTTTGATATTTACTCTTTTTATTATATAGCCATCTCTCATTTCTTCTGCTTTAAAACTATCATTCTTATTTATCCCAATAACTACAACATTATGTCCTTCAGAAGCTAAATATCTTGCTTCTTTTTCCACTCTTACATCGGGATTAACAGAACTGAGTACAACCATTAAAACGTTCAATTTCTTCATTAAGAGTTAAAAAAAAAGAGTGTTAATAAATTTATTCAGTCCGTATGGTTTCAAATCTAATAAATTATTCAATTTCAATGAACTTTTTCGTTTTATAGGATTCAAAAGCTAAATCTATCATTTCCACAGCTCTTTTTCCAATTGTTGAATTAGCGAGAAATTCACTCTTTGTTTGTGAGGCAGTTACAAAATGTCTTAATTCTTCTAACAAAGGTTCTTGGAAGTCTAATGTTATTTCAAATTCACCTTCATTAATTGCGACATATTGTTCTTTACTTGTGTCTAAATAGGATTGTATAAGTTTGATTTTGTTAGGAACAGAGAAATTTAGTTGTGCTCCTCCTTTACTTCCTATTACTTGTAATTCCCTTAATTTTCCACCAGTAGGATCTATCCAACTCTCATAGGAATAGGCTGTTGTTTTTCCGAATTTTTGTATTATAAATGCCGATTCTTCTTGATCTCCATAGAAGTAATTTAAATCTGCAAAAATACTGTCGGGTTTCATATCATCAAGAAGATAACAAGTTAAATCCACTTCATGAATACCAAGGGCTAGTAAAACACCCATATCTTTCCTAGGAGGTGCTAATGTTAATCTTCTTACAAATATTTGTTGAATGGATCCAAAGTCTCCACGTGTAATCCTTTTCTTCAACTCGTTTACCCCAGGATGGAAGCGAAATATATGTCCTACCATTATTTTGGCAGAACTATTATTTTCAATCTCTATTAATTCCGTACACTCTTTTGCATCTAATCCCATAGGTTTCTCCACTAAAACATTCTTATTAGCTAATAAACTCTCTTTAGTCATTTCAAAGTGAAAAGGAGAAGGAGTTACGACATCAATGAGGTCTATTTTTGCATTATTAACAACATCTTTCCAATTTTTTACTTTATGTACCCGATCTGTTACTTGTAATTCATTCAGTAGTTTCTCATTTGTGTCACAGACGGTTATTTCATCAATAACACCTTGATTTTGTAGCTCTAGGAGAGCTTTGTAATGATTTCTTCCCCAATGTCCTAAACCAATTAATCCAACATGTGTCATCATATCACCTGTTTAAATATGGGTTACTATCCAATATTTTTGTTATACACTCTAAATCTTTAACCTTTTTAATTATTTTTGCAGGGGAACCAAAAGCTACCATGCCTTCGGGTACATCTTTTGTTACTAGTGATCCTGCTCCTACAAATGCTCCTTCTCCAATTGTTACATAAGGAAGCAAAGTGGTATTCGCACCAACAATAGCTCCTTTCTTTATTGTTGGTCCTTTCATACATTCTTTTACTTTAGGGCATAAGGGGTGATAGGCATTAGTCATGACAACATTTGGACCTACCCATGCTTTCTCCTCTAAATGAGTATATTCTGGTATAAACACATTTGAATGAATTCGCACATTATTTTCTATTACAATATCTCGCTCTAAAACACTATGTGACCCGATACTCACGTTATTCCCTATTTTGTTATTTTCTCTAATCAAAACATTATGACCAGTTTGGAAATTATCTCCTATTATTGTATTACAATACAACACACTATGTGACCTTATGTTACAATTATTGCCAATTTCTAAAGGTTTTATTTCTTCTACTTTTGCTATTTCTCCTAAAATAGCATATTGTCCTATTTTTGGATCCAAACCTAATTTAACGAGTTGTGTTTTTTCCACATCTATCACACCACTAATTTTTCTAAAGTTATTCTAACCACTAAATTTTCAAAAGGATTTAGATGCTTTATCCAAAATTGTCGATTGATAAATCTTTCTAAAAAAATCATAAACATCTTTAAAAATAATCCATAGAAATTAGTTTCAATATGATTCCGAGAACAACTGTGGACATTGGCGAAGAAGAGATTCAAGCTGCCATTCGAGTTATAAAAAGTGGACAATTTGTAAAAGGTCCTGAAGCTAAAGCTCTAGAGCAAGAATTTGCAGCTTATCAAGGTGTTAAATATGGTGTAAGTGTTAATTCTGGCACTTCAGCTCTGCATCTTAGTTTATTGATGTATAATTTGAACAAAAATGATGAAGTTATCCTTCCTCCAAATACGTTTGCAGCTACTATTAATGCCATCATTCATGCTGGTGGAAAACCTGTTTTTGCAGACATTGACCCTGAAACGTTTACTATTGACCCTGTAAAAGTAGAAGAGAAAATTACAGAAAATACCAAAGGGATCATTCCTGTTCACCTTTATGGACTAATGGCGGATATGAAAGCTATCCAAGATTTAGCTTCTGATAAGAATTTATTTGTTGTTGAGGATGCATGTCAAGCTCATGGTGCAGAATTTGAAGGTAAAAGAGCTGGATCTATGGCCGATATTGCTGCTTTTTCATTTTTCCCTACAAAAAATATGACTGTAGGTGGAGATGGTGGAATAGTGCTAACAAACAATGAAGAGTTGGCGACCAAAATGAGTGCTATTCGTGATCATGGTAGAATCAACGAAAAACATGTCTATGTAGGATTAAATTATCGTCTGAGTGAAATTTTAGCTGCTATAGGTCGTGAGCATCTAAAGCGTTTAGACGAACAAACAGCTCATCGTAGAAAAATAGCTAAAATTTATACAGAAAACCTATCAGATTTAGAAGGTTTAGTTCTTCCTATTGAGCCTGCAAACAGAAAACATGTGTATCACCTTTATACAATAAAAACCGATAGACGTGATGAATTTCAGAAATTCCTCAAAGAAAATAAAGTAGGATCAAAAGTTATGTATGAAGAAGAACTTAATGAGTTAGAATATGTCAAAGAATTAATTGGATACCATGAAACTCCAACTAATAACAAAGTCGGAAAACAAATTCTCTCATTACCTATTTCTGGTAGTTTAGAAGAAGAAAAAATAGTAATGGCAACTGAAGTCATAAAGAAATTTTTCTAACGATATAAAATTTCTCTCTTTCTTTTCTTTTCACTTTTTTCACTTTTTAAATAGTTTTGGAGATTGTGATAAACTCATGCTATTATCCAGAGATGAGTATATCATCTAGAACATCTTCTAAATCAGGTCTTTCTGGAGGTTCATCAGGCGTTGATTCTCCTGAACCTTCACCCAAAGCATCAGATAAATCAAGTGAGGCTCGTCCTCTTCTTTTTGCTGGAGCTGCCATAACCATTCCAGAGCTCAAATTTTCTATTTTTCTATTGATTGTGGTTACTAAATCAACAAGTACTGATATCTGTTCATTATCAAAACCACCAACATCCTTAAGATCTTTTTGAGCTTGTTTCTCTATTTGTTTTGCTTTTCCTTTCTTTGTAGAACTTTGGGATGCCTCAACTATTTGTTTCATATCATTTGTTAATTCTCCAAAGTCTTCAGAGGTTTCATCTGTTGTTTGTTGCATCATCATTGCAGCTTTCCCTGCTAAGTCTGCAGTTGGGAAGAGTTCATTTAACTCGGAGATAACATTATTTTGATTAACTTCATTGAGTTTTCTTATTTTGTCTTTTAATTCGTTCCTTTCACTGATTAAATCAGAAAATTCATTATCTAAAGCAGCGTATTTTTCTTTTACCATTTTGTTTTCTTCGTTTAAGAGTTTAATGAGTTTCAAAAATTTGGGTAAGCTTCTTGATAATTCATTTGCATTTTGTTGCATTTCATTATACCTTGCTGCAGAAACAACTTTTACTCCTTTTTCTCCCTTTTCTTTTAGGTCATCCTCAAGAATTTCTATTCTTACTTTTAATTCTTTATTTTGATTCATTAATTTATCTACAACTATCTTTACTTTCCGTAAAGCTTCCAAAAGAACCATGTTTCTTTCTAGTAGCTCCTTCACATACGAATCAGAGTATTGCCCTAACCCCATTATTTTGTCAATGTCTTGAAGATCGGAGGAAACTTTGCTCTTCTCTTTCAAGATTTTTTCGGGGTTAATTCCAGAATAGTTCATTTTTCTACCTCAAGAAACTTATAATATAGTATTACAAGTGAATTAAAAAGATTTGTCTTTCTCCTAATAACATCTGAAATTGTAAAGTTACTTTGACTTGAAAATAATACTTTATCGATAATTTTATTTGCTAATTTTCTCTCGTGCAATTGTGATTTTATGTCTGTTTCAGCTTATATGTTTATCAAAACAAGATTGGGTAAAATTTCTGATGTGATCGTACAATTACGAGAGGTTCCTGAAATAATTTCTGCTTCTGTTGTTACTGGAGAATTCGATATAGTAGTTAAAATTGTTGCTGATAGTTTAGAAACTTTATACGATATTACTAGTGAAAAAATTCATATGGTAACGGGAATTATGCGTATTGAAACCGCTATCATTGAAAGAGAATTAATGAATGAATAAGAAAAGTTTGTGATTTTATGCC
>CAZEQQ010000073.1:4533-9700 GCA_964514425.1 uncultured archaeon | reverse complement strand
TGACGAGATTATAGGACATATACACATAGCTGATACTCTTAGGAAAGAAACTAAAGAAGTGATTGCACAACTAAAAGATTCAACAATAGAGGAAATTTTTATGTTAACAGGGGATACATCTGTTGTAGCAAATAAACTCTCTAAAGAATTAAAGATTAATTACAAAGCAGAAATGCTACCAGTTGATAAAGTGGAATTTGTTGAAAAACTGAAAAACACCTATGGTTCTGTTGTCATGGTAGGTGATGGAATCAATGATTCACCCGCTTTAAAACGTGCAGATATTGGTATAGCAATGGGGAAAGGAGGTACTGCAATAGCTATAGAAACTGCTGATATTGTGCTCTCCTCTGATGATCTTTCAAATTTACCTTATTTATTTAGTTTAAGCAAACAAACACGAAGAACTATTCAAATCAACATCTTCGTTGCTTTAAGTATCAAAATGACGTTCTTTATTTTGGTTTTCTTTGGGTGGGCTGTATTATGGTTAGCAGTATTGATTGGCGATATGGGCGCTTCATTACTTGTAATTGTCAATGCTATGCTCGTTGATGCAAAGGGAAAGAAAAAAACTAAAGAAATAGAGAAGTAGTTCTAGAATTACATTAATAAACGTCTATTCAAAGTAATCACTGAAGATTATGTCCCGTTCAAATTCATCAAAAACAGAAAACAAAAAAGCATTAGCATATATTATCATTGGGCTTTTAGTGCTTGTAACATTTTTTGGCATAATGATGTTTGCTCCCATACCAAAAAATACACGTGCATTGTTTCCTGTTGAACTAAGTTTCTATACAAGAGGTACAACACCTCTTTTATATGGTGATTATGCAAATTATGTGGCGAATAACCTTAGAGATATTGGTCTAGATGTCAAGCTACGTCCCTTGGAGTATGCAATGTTCTTAGAACGTGTAGTTGGGAACAAACAGTATGAACTTGCTATAATGGAATTTGAATGGTCTCTTTCTCCACATTTGGAAATGATTTTTGGAGAAACTGCAAGTATGAACATTTTTAACTACATTAATGAGCTAGATAATAGCTCCGTTATTAACTTAATAAAACAGGCTAGAAGCGAACTAGATTATGAAACAAGAATAGGCTTTTATGAAGAAATTCAAGATTTCCTAATGAATAAAACTATTCCTTTAATTCCGTTATTTACACCTAACAAATTTACCGTTTATTGGAATAACTTAATTGGTTATGAAACTGATTTAGGGCTAGCTCATAGTTTACCCTATATGTTTTTCCAAAACCTTCATCACAATCAAGTATCTCTTACTGAACTAAAATTAGGCATTAGAGAGTGGAGTACTTTACATCCTTTAGATAATCTTGGAGAAGGAGAAAGAATTATCTTAAGCATAATGATGGATAAACTAATTGAATTGGATGGTAAAGGTGAACCACAGAACTATGGACTAATAACAGATTGGTCTTATCTCAATGAAACTACATTGATGCTAAAGATAAGAGATGATGTCTACTGGCAAAAAGATTATCAAAATACACATAATGACATCAAGTTTAGCGTTGAAGATGTTATATTCACCCTTAATCTATTGAAATCTCCAAATGCAAATAATCAATATGAGCTATATAATTGGTTAAAGTCTTACTCAAAATTAGATGATGAAACAGTAATTATTTACATAGATTCAGATCCGTCAACATTGGAGAATGTTCCTTACGCACACGTTCTTGAAGATTTAGCAGTTTACCCTTTACCCAATCATTTTCTCAATACTTCCTCCTCAATCTCTTCTATCGTTCAATCAAATCAGTGGTCTGAATACAGCGCTTATCCTTTTGGAACAGGAAAATATAGAATGGATTTCAATGCCACAAGAACTGGAATGACAGGAGAATTTGTTCAATTTGAAAACTGGCATAGTACAGGGGCAAAAACGAATGAAAGTTCCAGTTTAGAATTTACAAAAGTGATTGTTAATAACTACCAAGATGCTTATTCCATGAGGTTAGCACTTGAAAGTGGAGAAATAAGTTTAGGCGTGTTTGGAAGAACACCTTCCGTAACAAAAACTTTAGCAAAAGAACAATTTGTCATTGAAGCTACAATGTCTAATTCATTAATATTTATAGCCATAAACCTAGAAAATGATAAATTTGGTGGAGAAAGGAATTTCATAAACTCTACAGATTCTACACTATCTCAAGGAGCAGCTGTCAGAAAAGCCTTGATAAGTGCCATAAATAAAGAAACTGTAAATGCTTTAAACAATAATGCATATTATATAACAGATGCTCCTTTACCTAAATATTATAGAACTTATTATAATGAAGAGGTAACAGAATATGAACACAGTGTAACTAATGCTATAAACTATCTCGCTTTAGGAGGTTACAATGTTACAGCAGCAGGTTTTTTGGCTGATGCAGAGCCAACTTCTCTTTCTATCCTTGGACTAAGCGGAGGTTTTGTAATAATTAGTACAATATACAGTAAAGCAATAAAGAGGAAAGAACAAAATGAATGATTCCATCAGAATAATAGGAAAATTAGATTTGAAAAATAAACCCGTTATACAATCTTTCACTGGCTCAGGTGCTGTAGGTTCGATTGTATCTTCGTATCTAGTAAATTTGTTGGACATGAAAGAAGTAGCACATATTCAAACAGATCTGCTACCACCAGTAGCATTAATAAAAAATGGATTAATCGAACATCCAATTAGAATATTTCAATCCAATAAAATAACATTGATGAGTTGTGAAATACCCATTCAGTATGCAGACATCTATCCTTTAATAGAAATACTAGTTGAATTATATATAAAACAAGGGGCATCATATATCATACCTATAGCAGGTATAGCAAAAACAAAAGAGTCAAAAGAAAAACCAAAAATTTATGGAATAAGCTACAAAAAAGAAATGCTAGACTTTTTAGAAAAAAAGACCATAGAACCCCTTTATGATGGTATTGTATATGGGTCATATATTGAAACCTTATCATTATGTGAAACAAGAAAATACAAGAATGCTTTTGCCTTATTAGTAGAATGTGATTCAAATACACCTGCATTTCATGAATCGCAGTTATTGATAGAAAAAATGGGTGAAATGTTTGATTTTGAGTTCGATAAGAAAACATTTGAAGTAGTATCAGACAAAATCAAAACAAATATTGATGAAGGCGTAAAACTGTTAAAACAAGAAATGATCGATAGAACCAGAGAATCTCACCTCTAGAATTGTTCCCAAAAAATTTGTTCAAAATCTAAGTTACTTAAATTTAAGTAACTATTTGAACTATAAAAAGTATTGAGAACTAATGAAATGGGGCTTTTAATCCTTGAATTTCTGATTAAATTAGTAATAGAAAAAGGTTTAAATAGAATAGATGCTATTTATAGTATAACAGAGACAGACTATTGAGACAGAAAGAAAAAAAAGGTTGAACTGCAAACTGAACAAGAAGTGGCGCGAAAGCGTTCCGGTGTTCCTTTAACAAGGTAAGGTGAACCCCTTAAAAATCAGACTTGTTTGACCTCCTAAAAGTCTGAAAAAACCCCAGAAATTTTTCTGTCTAGAACCCCCCCCAAAAACCAATTTTCTGTCTAGAGTCAGAACCCCAAACCAAACCTTGAAACATCGAGTAAGACTATCCTTCTTGTTCAGGCAGAAATTCATTTTTTTATTATTTTTTATTTAGGAAATTAAAAATTGCAAGCAAAAATATATTTTAGAACGTTTTAGAATAGATTGTTAAAAGTTAAATTATTAAACTAGTTTAAGGTTGTCTTTCCTAGTTTTGTTATCTTCCATAAACTACTAACAACTATAAATTTTTAAAGCTTAATTTTTCGTCAAACATAGAAATTAGGATTAGGTGATATTATGGGTCACGGTTCTTTACAAAAAGCAGGTAAAGTAAGAAAACAAACTCCAAAAGTAAAAGCAAAAGAACGAACGAGTCCTATTCCTCGTTTAGGGAACAGATTCAACTATGAACGTAGGATCATAAAAGGTAAATTCGCTGGACAAGCCAGTAGTATGGGCTCAAAGAAAAGGAGATAATCCATTCATTTTTTAGGTTAGAAAATGACCAATGAAGAAGATGCTTTTCACGAGATTAAAAGAATACTTTTAGCTAATAACTCTCTTTCGCACAAAGACATAGATAAAACAAAAAGAGCAGTAGCGAAAAAATATCTTCTTTCCACTTTTCCTCGTAATAGTGATATTTTAGCTGTTTGTTCTAATCAAGAAAGATTAACACTGCTTCCACTTTTAACAAAAAGAAAAGTCAGAACCCTTTCAGGTGTTGCTGTTGTTGCTGCAATGACACGTCCGTGGGCGTGCCCACATGGTGCTTGTATTATGTGTCCAGGAGGACCAGAAAAAGATCGACCACAAAGTTATACTGGCTACGAACCTACAAGTATGAGAGGAATAAGGAATAACTATGACCCTTATACCCAAATAGAAGAAAGAATTAAACAATTAGAAGCAATTGGTCATTCGAGTGAAAAAGTAGATGTTATTGTTATGGGGGGAACATTTACCTCTCAACCAATAGACTATCAAGAGTGGTTCATAAGAAGGGTTTTTGATGCTTTAAACGGTTCAGAATCTTCTTCTATGGAAGAAGCACATACAAATAATGAAACCGCTACCTATCGTTGTGTTGGTTTAACTGCTGAAACTCGTCCTGATCACATAAATGATGATATCATTGATCGATTATTAGCGTATGGAGTAACACGTGTAGAAATTGGTATTCAATCTGTTTTTGACGATGTTCTAACAAGAATAAACCGCGGTCATGGAACAAAAGAAACCATCACTGCAATTCAAAAACTTAAAGATGCAAGTTTAAAAGTAACCGCACACATGATGCCTGGTCTTCCAAACTCGAACTATTGTAAAGATATTGAAGCTTTTCGCATCCTTTTTAGTGATCCTAATTATCAACCGGATGAGATAAAAATTTACCCTACAATGGTTATACCTGGAACAAAACTCTATGATGAATATATACAAGGAAGTTATCAACCCTCATCAAATGAGGAGATAGCAAATTTAGTAGCAGAAATCAAGACTTTTATCCCGCCATATGTAAGAATAAAGCGAATTTTACGTGATATTCCTGCACATCAAATAATAGCTGGTCCCAATAAGAGTGATTTAC
>CAZEQQ010000073.1:0-4523 GCA_964514425.1 uncultured archaeon | reverse complement strand
ACGTTTAGATATACAAAAAATACTTAAGAATACTGGTAAAAAATGTCGTTGTATTCGTTGTAGAGAAATTGGTCATCATTTACACATGAGAAAAGGTGATTTTAACCCACAAGCTATTGAGTATGTCATCCGTTCTTACCTTGCTAGTGAAGGAATCGAACACTTTTTATCGTACGAGGAAATCGAAAATGATGTTATTATTGGTTTTTTGAGATTAAGAGAGTTAAGTAACAAAATCATCCGCCAAGAATTTATTGAAGAACCTACAATTGTAATAAGAGAACTTCATGTCTATGGGGAATCAGTAGCAATTAAGGGACAAGTAAAAGAAGACTTACAATGGCAACATAAAGGATACGGAAAGATGCTACTCCTAAAAGCTGAAGAATTAGCCAAAGAAAAGAATTATAGTAAAATCTCTGTTATATCTGGAGTTGGTGTACGAAATTATTACAAAAAGTTTGGCTATGTTTTAGATGGTCCTTTTATGTCAAAGACATTAAAATAAAGGTATAAAGTCTTAAAACCCGATACTATCTGATAATAGACGAAAAATAATCACTCATAGAATAAAGACTACATTTATAATAGTTCTTTCATTTAACATGTTAAAGAAGAACAAATGTTGTGATGTGATACTAATGAGTCAAGCTCGCGATATCATTATGGAAAAAATAGATTTAATTCTAGAACGTAATGGGTATCACTATGTAAAAACTTCTTCTTCTGAAGGTAGAACGAGTTTTGATATAATTGCAAGAAAGAAAGATTTGATATTAATTCTCAAAATAGAACCTTATATCGACAATTTTAACAAAGAAAATTCACAAGAATTAATCAATATAGCTCAATTCCTTAATGCATCTCCCATGATAATAGGTGTCAAAGGCAGAAGTGATAGGATTGGACAAATTGAAGATGGGTTAGTCTTACTACGATATGGTATCCCTGTTATCAGTCCAGAAACATTCTTGAATTTGATCCACTTCAATATTCCTCCAATTATATATTGCAAAAGAGGAGGTTACTACGTACAGATTGACCGCAAAGAATTAACAAGAGCAAGATTAGAGAAAAATTTAAGTTATGCAGATTTAGCACGCTTAATAAATGTTTCACGTACCACAGTCTATGAATATGAGCATTCCATCAATCCCTCTCCTGATATTGTTGCTGATTTAGAAGAAATATTAGGAGTAGACTTAACTGAAGGGATAGATATTTTTAGTTATGATTTCAATGAGTTAGAAATACCTCCATACAAGAAAAAGCCTTTGACTAATATGAAGGAAGAAATATCCTCAAGTTTAGAAGATTTAGGGGTTATTTTTCAGTATTGGACAAAGCTATCCCCTTTCGATGCTTTTGGTGAACATCATAATAAGGACGAAAGAAGTGGTTTAAACATTCTTCTTTGTATAAATGAAGAAAATATTGTAAGTTCCTCAAAATTTAAAATTGATATAACAAATAAAATTGCTTCACTAACCAAACGAAGGGCATTGATGGTAGTAGAAAGTAAAGACCACCCTTTTGCAAGCAATATTCCTACTTTTACAGTAGACGAATTACAAAACATCAGAAAAGCGTTTGATTTTGTAAGAGAATGGGTAGCTAAGCATGATAGCATAAAAAAAGCTGAAAAGAAAACGAAAAAAGAGGAAACTGACGAAGAAGAATAGAACAAAAATTACGCTTTTTGTCCTACAATCATTATATGATCTTTTTCGTAAGGTTCTAAATCTATCACTTCAGTAATTTTCCATCCGTATGATAATATCTCACTTTTAACTTCTTCAAAAATTACTTTTGGATCTTTTGTAACGTCGATACTTCTAGCCTTAACAGCTAAATAGAAATATCCGTCTTGTTTCAGATATGCTTCCACATTTACCTTCAGAATATCTGTTTGAATGGGTTGTGCTACGTCTTCATAGACAATATCCACAAGTGGAATACTAAAACTATATGTTTCAGGATTGCGTGCATCAGCTAAAATAGGAACAATATTGGTACGTTGTTCAGCTACAGCGAGTAAATCTCGAATAGAACGAGCAGAAAATTCAATAGCGTAAATCTCTCCTCCTGGTATCATATCTGAAATATGAGATACAGTTGTTCCAGAAGCTGCACCTAAATATAGCATTTTAGTTGTTGATTGAAGGGAAAAATTTTCCATTTTCTTCATTATTGCTGCTCCCAACTTGCTTTTATAGGGGTCAAAAGTCCGGTATTCTACACCATCTATATTGACTAATCGTTCAGTATAGACTTTTTTTCCGGGAACCGCATTAATGGTTGCTAATCTTACATTTCCATCTTTAAGCGTGACCCAGTAAACATTTTCTATTTTATGATTTGTTACTTCACTCATTCTAATCACTATCTCTTTCTTTTATCTCGTGGCTTATTAGAAAAACCACCTTTTGGTTTGGGTTTTCCGCCTCTCATAGGTTTACCTTTCCCTTGTCTCTTATCTCGATCTTGACGAGGGCGTTGAGAAAACCTTTTTTCTGGCCTCTTTTGTTGGGAAAAGTCATATTGAACAGGTTCAGTCTTTCCTTCTGGCGCTTCAGTATATTTTTCTTTGATTTCAGCAATTTTACGCTCTAAATCTAACCGCAGTTCTGTGCCAGCAAATTCTCCTTGAAATGCATCAATTCTAGCTGCTATGGTTAACTTTCCAGCTATCGCACGGGAGATATTACCTTTTTGCCACCAAGAACAATTGTTTAACTCTGGCATCTGATAGATAACCCCATGCTTTGGAGGTTTTGCACCTGTTTTTAAAGCACGAAAGAGAGCTTTTTCTGCACCCAAAAGTTGCACTGTTGAAGAAGGACGTAAAGCTAATTCTTGCAACCCTCCTGCTAAAGCAATAATACGCGCTGTGATAATGCCTCCAACTACAGCTTTCATATTTGGTGCAATATGATCAAGTTGAGTTTCTATCCAGTTCTCTAGATATTCTCTTTCAGCGTAAAGAGAAATAATTTGTTGTGCCATTTTTTGAAGAGGCTCAAGGTCTTGTGTGTTAAAATGAGCTCCCATAGATTTAGTTGCTTGTTCTACTAACTGCTGCTGTTTTTTATCAATAAAACCATATGATGCAAGCTTTTTAGAAGTAAAATCTTGTCTAGCTCCAATATCCGTGATAATTTGGCAAAGTGTGTGATGATTCTCGACAATTTTAATGATTTCAGGAAAATGCACACCATACCATTCTCTGACACGTGATACAAATAGGTTGATGGTTTTATCAATATCGTCCATCGACAAGATAGCGTGAACAATCATTTTATCTACACGCTGAGAACTTTGTGCCACTCCTTTCTTTGATAAAGCTATGTTTACCTCTCTGTTTAATAAGAAATATTCCTGTTCGTTTTTCAATATTTCACGCTTTAACAAATTAGACAAAAAGTTTTCAAAAAAAACTTTATGTTCTTCTGAAATTAGATTTAACTCACATTTTCTGCCATTTTGTCTCAAATAATTAACAACATGAGAACTATTAGAATAAAATACTTCATCTGAAAATTTATCCAAAATCAGTTTCAGTTCTTCTGTTTCAGAGTAACGGGAAAAAGTAAAGAGTTTATCTGCAATGACATCTCCATCACGTGGAAATGGTTCTACATGAACAATTTCATTACTTTCATCTACTACAATGAATCCCACTAACGACTCATAAATCTTCATAGTCATTACAATCAAGAATAAAAAAATCTGGAGGGATAAAAAAATTTGGGTAGAAAAGAAAATCTAAAAATTATACTAAATTACTTACTGTAGATTTTTTAGACTTATCTTTCTCCAACAATTTATTTAAATTAACAGGAACATCCGGATTTATTCCAATCAAACTTGAACGCATATCATCAAAGTTAGCCATAGGTGCCAAAATTGCTCTTTCAACCAATTGTCTGATAGTATATCTCACTGCACGAGGTTTAATATGGTTTAAACGATCAATGAGTTCCTTTTGAGTTAAATTACCTTCTTCATGAAGGACTTTAATTACATCTAGAGATCCTTTAGGTAGCCTTTCTCTCTTCATTTTAATCACTCGGTTATCCGAACATTTTACGTGTGTATTATTCTCGCACTCCTATAAAAAGGTATGTGTGTATGGTAATCCACACCAATACTAAACGAAAAAAATTGAAACGAAGAAGAAAAAAATAAGAAGAGACGAGAATTTAATTTCTCTGATGAATAAATCTAGTGTTGATAAAAGGGATTAACAGCAATACTCCAATAAATGAAAACAGAATAATCCTTGCGATAGTTTGAAGTGTAGGGAGCACATTATAGAGAGCTACATCGCAAAAAACATCTATTCTCCCATCTGTAGGTGTGAAACCATCCAATTTAAGAGGAATATAGATGGTATGCCAACCATACTCGAGAAACTTAAATGTCGTAGAGTAGGTCGGAGATTCTATTCCCTCAACTTTAAATTGAAAATGAGAAAAAGAGTGATTTTTGTAAAGAATGGTCCCATTGAGTTTCGTTGTTTT
>CAZEQQ010000072.1:5211-9731 GCA_964514425.1 uncultured archaeon | reverse complement strand
GTCATTGTTCTTAATAAAAGAGATGTTCCTGATGCGATGCCTAAAAATGAGATTACAGATGCTTTAGATTTTGGTCATGGTTCCCCTGTTTATGAGACCATAGCAGTTCAAGGTGTAGGTGTTAAACGCGCTTTTCAAACCCTTTCTCGCGATGTTATTTTGAAAAAATTATATGCTGTTGAATAAAGCAGTTAAATTTCATTATTTTATTTATTCCTACTGCTTTTAACTTATTTGTTTACTTATTATCTTTAACTTTCAATAACCTTTTTTAGATACCTTTATATGGTTATATATCCGATAAAAAATAAATTTGGTTAGAATTGTGCTCTAATAACAAATGAGGTGTAACGAATATCTTATTCAAGTTCTAAGGATAGCGTTGAGGGTTTAGATTTTGGGGAATTAAAGGTAAGAAGTAAATTCCTCTCCTTGAGCACCTTCGCCCCTTTAGTGATACTTTTACTTCTTTCTTTATCTTTAGTTTTTTTTATTTATGCTCTTTCTAATCAACTTTTTGTACAAAGATATTTCCCTTTTATAGTTACTTTCTTTATTTTGAACTGTTTTGCATTTTTTCTTGTTTTCTTATTTTCTTCTTTCTATCTCGTACGAACAAATCTTGAATGGTATATTGTCAGAAAAACCGTTATTAACTGTGTTTTAATAGCTGTTTTAACTTCTTATATCGCTCTTATTTTAGAAAGGCGTTTCTTTACAAGTTTGGTTCAAATTGTTACTTTAAGCCAGTTATCTCTTTTTCCTTTTCTTTCTTCTGCAGATTTTAATTCTATCACAACTCTATTTTATATCGTTGTTATCCCTATAATTGAAGAATTTGCTAAAATATTCCCTCTTTTCATACTAATTAATAATTTTGCACGATTTCCTCTTGCTAGTAAAACCGTGAGAGTAAGATTAATCCCCTCTCATCGTCTCTTTGTTTTCTATGGTGCTTTTTTTGGTCTTTGGTTTGACTTATATGAGCAGTTCTTAATACTCTCCAATCTATATTCTTCAAATGTAGTCTCTATACTTGCCATACTAGATTTGCTTTTCGAGAGAAGTATTTTTCCCCTCCATTCCTCTGTCTGCATGATTACTGGTTTTGGATTAGGGTATATATTCGTTAATCGCAATAATTTTGGAAAAAAGAAAAAATCCTTAATTTTCTTCTCTTTTCTTCTTCTATCAAGTATCATTCACGGTTTTTGGAACTATCATGCAGTTAATAGTTCAGCTCCTCCTATAATTGCTACAATTATCAAAATTCTTTCATGGATAATATTTATTGGTTTTTGTCTATTTATTTTAACTTCTAGACCAAAAATCTGTAAAAACTGTTTTACAGAAC
The DNA here is from genome assembly GCA_964514425.1 of uncultured archaeon. Lineage (GTDB taxonomy): Archaea > Asgardarchaeota > Heimdallarchaeia > Heimdallarchaeales > Heimdallarchaeaceae > CAZEQQ01. The sequence continues at coordinate 8,377 of CAZEQQ010000072.1, read as the reverse complement.
ACAATGGTACAGTTTGTCATAGATTTAAACCCAAAACCGATAGAATTTCAGAGAAAAAACAAATAATAGCTGATAATTATGATCTTACAGATACTTACATATTTTGCCCTAAATGTAAGTCACAGACTTTTAATGGTCAATATTGTTCCCTTTGTTGGTCTTTTCCTAAAATATTATGTGAAAATTGTGATCAAGTCCTTCCCCCTTTCTCACGTGTTTGTTGGACATGTGGTCAACAAACTTTAACTCTCTTTGAAAAATTGAAGTTATCCTCTTATCCTCTTCATATTGTCTTTTCTATTGGTCTTACTCGACTACTAACAGCTAGTTTAGTTGTAAGTTTTGTTTTGATTTTTAAGGAATTAGAAAATACTATTGTGTTTTTGGGTAATACAATCTTCTTCCTCTCCATTTTTATTGCTTTCACTTTCACAACTTTTTGGTATATGCTTGAATCAGGGAAAGTGAATTCTGCTATAATCTCTGTCTGTATTGCCTCTTCTGCTATTTTTGCTATTATTGGCACTTCTTCTTATTTATTGCCTTTTAGCATACTTCAGATACTTAGTGGGCAGTATTTTGTGTTTGGTCTATTTAACTTTCTAATAATAACGTTTACATTAATTTTTGCAATAGCATTTTTGCTTAGAGTACTAAAAGGAGGATATTTAGTAATTTTGTAGGTGAATATTATGAGCTCTGGAATGTCTAGATATAGTAAAAGTAAAAGCAAAAATCTACAAAAGGGGATTATTGACAATATTTTGCCCTCTGAACTCCGAAAGTTTTTACTTTCTGTTCTGTTCCCAAACCTTACCTCTCATGGAAAAAGAGAGTATTTCACCCGTCTCATACTTAATTGCTCTATTTATCTTTCTCTTGTCTTCTTTCTTACAATCTTTTTAGGTTTCACCTTTCTAATTGATCCTACTTCTGTCGCGGAAAATGAGTTTTTATTTTTGAGTGTAACTGACCTAATTTGGAACCCTGATGTAGTTTTAATGCTAAGCTATTACTTTATTATGATCGGATCAAGTATAGACATATATTTGTTCATTAATGCCTCTATTATAACAATAATTGTCCCTAATTTTACAGCTGGTTTTATTGTTAGCCTTAAATATAAAAGAGATGCTTATGATTTACCACTTATTTGCTCTCTCACATCTTTCATCCTTTATCTTATCATAGGTTTAACACAATATCTTGCACTAGCTATGTTTGGAGAGTTTGCCATCAACTTACTAACTACTTCAGCATATTTAGTAATAATACTTACTCAAATGTTATATGTAATCTTTTTAAGCGTTATAGCAGGTTTCATTGGTGTAATTTTAGGAAATCTCATTGCTAATTTTCTACCTATTAGAAGAAAAGGGTCAAAAATTTCCTACTCACCTATAATCTTACCAGATATACCTTTACATGTTGAAAGTGTTTTCGATATGGTTTCTGTACCAAAAATGAAGTCAGAACACTTTCAAAAAGTAACTATGATATATTTACATGGCAAAATGGATACCATACTTAGATATACAAAAGATAGAAAAACATGTCCTTACTTCTCAGAAAATAGATGTGCCTATTTGACTTATCTTACCGCAGCCCATAGGATTCAAATATGTGTGAGCGGAATGTATAATTTATGTAGAGTTTATTCATTTATAAGAGCAAGTTCTAAAATTGTAGAAGAAGCTAATCAAGGTGTTAAGAATGAAGAAAATTAAACCTTACTTTAGAACACGAAATGTAGTAGTAGGCATGTGTGTATTCATCTTTATTTTACTTAATAGTATGCAAGAGAGTTATACCTCTTTAGACCAAATTCCTCCTACAACCCTTGAAACCAACTATGTAGGTGTTCCTGATCCCGATCAAACCACTCCTCCCCCTGATGATCATGATGACCCCTATGTTCCTCCTCCGCCACCTCAAGTAACTTATGATCCCGTTCAACCTCAAGATGAAAAACGCTCATCTATAGAATTTCTGCCTCTTTTGGCTCTTATTATCATACTCGCTGCTCTAGGTTTTTTGTTATTTAGACGAAAAAGTGATGGTTTCTTTTATTCACAATCTACTCCACCTCACTTTTTGCAATATGAAGAAAAACACAAAAAACTTCAGAAAGAAATTTTGACACTAGTTGATTTATTGGAAGAATATCTAGCCCTTGGTCGTTATTCAGAAGGCATTATTCTTGGATACCATACTCTAGATAAAAATATGAAAAAAATATTAGGGATAAATAGGGCGAAATCTCTTACTCCAAAAGAATTTGCTACGATGCTTAATCTTGAAGAGATTGTTCCTCACTTAGAAATCATTGTTACTCTATTTTATATTGCCAGATATAAAGGAATTGAAGTGGAAAAACAAGATTTCATGCATTTTATTAACAATCTCAAAGAAATAAAAGCAAAAAGCAAACTCAAAGCAGATATTCGTGTCGTCCGCACAAAAGAAAATGAGGAAACAATATGACAATGTCCGTACTAAGTCATTATAGAAAACAGGAATTGTTGAAAATGGTTGTTATAACTTTAAGCATTTTTGCTTTAGTTCTTTTCCCTCTAACAATAAATTTTGTAACTTCGTTTCCCCCTTACACAGTCAATAACACCTCTCTCAGTGGCTATTCTATCTTTTACTCTAAACTGCAAGAACGAGGATACGAAACAACAAGATCTTTGTTATCTCTTGATGAAATTGTTAACTTCCCTCAAAATTCTACTCTAATCATAGCAGGAGGAAGCAGAACTTATTCAAATAGTGAATTAGAGTTAATACATGCTTTTGTTTTAATTGGTGGTAACTTAATTGTCCTTGGTGATAATACTAAAGCCTTAGATGTTGCGGAAAAATTTGAAGTGTTCGCTAGTGTTCCCCGAATACTGGAGTCTGACTCAGCAAGTTATTATAAAGCACCTAACATTTTAATTCTTAAGCCAATAATTAGCTACCCTTCAATTACTGATTTAGCTATAATATCTCCAAAAGCTCTATTCATTGATCCTGATATTCATGGCAGTCCTTTAATCACGTTGGACACTAACTCTAGTGCATTTTTGGATTTAAACTATAACAATGCTTTAGATTTTCCTATCGAAAGATTGGATGCTCATACTGTTGGAGTTGTTTTAAGAATGGGATATGGCACCCTTAC
>CAZEQQ010000072.1:0-5201 GCA_964514425.1 uncultured archaeon | reverse complement strand
TTTCTGAGAATCCGCTGAACGCTGGAAGAGCCGCTTCTCGCTCTTCGCTGAACGCTGACGGATCCGGAATTGATTTGGCATTTCGGAGGTCGGCCCAAGTCCTAAATTCTTCTAAAGAACAAGAACAGTGCTCCCAGTTTCTTAACTAATGATCTTTATTTATCGGGTTTTGATAACATAAACTTAACTTTGGCTTTCTTAGACGTTCTAACGGAAAATACTGATAAATTTATTTGCTTTGATGAAAACCACAAAAATTGGCCAATATGGTCTAATGAAGGCGTAATAAGTAAATTATATGGGACCATAGTGCATCTTGCCAAAAGTGAACTATTTATACTTATTATCTTTGCAATAATCGTTTCACTATTTTACATCACACCACGATTTCAGCAATTAATTCGTTCAAAAGAATCTTATCAATCATTTATGGAAAAACACATATGGTCAAGAGGGAGAGAATTATATGATACATTTGGGCTTCCTATAAAACCTACTGTTGAAGAACAAATGCTTGTCTCATTATACTTTCAGTACGAACTTTATCCTTCTGAAGTTTACAATTTATTTTTACAACAAAAGTTAAGCTCTATTTCTCTTAAGAACTTTAAAGCTGATGAAATTGAGGTGTTTCATGAAATACTTAAGAGAAAAATGGATTACAAAACATTCATGTTCATGTTTAAAGAATTAGAAAAAATAGAAGAAAGGAGAAATATTTATGCAAATTCATGAAACTAAAGAAATCTTTGATAGTTTATTAGAACAAATGAATAGAAGAATTGTAGGTAATAAGAACGTGATAGAACTAGTTTTTGGGTCTATGCTTGCTGATGGACACTGTCTATTAGAAGGTGTTCCCGGAATTGCGAAAACATTGATTGCGAGCACAATTGCTGAAATAATTGAAATGGACTTTAAAAGGATTCAATTCACTTCCGATTTGATGCCTGCTGACATAACAGGAGGGATGGTTTTTGATCGTCAATCAAATGAATTTAAATTTGTTCAAGGGCCAATATTTACAAATATTCTTCTTACTGACGAGATTAATAGAGCACCTCCCAAAACACAGTCCGCACTTTTAGAAGCAATGCAAGAAAGGCAGGTCTCTATCGGAAACATCACTCATAAGTTACCTGAACCTTTTATTGTAATAGCTACTCAAAACCCTATCGAAAGTACTGGAGTTTATCCTTTACCTGAAGCCCAAATTGATCGTTTTTTGGTAAAAATTCCTGTTTATCCTCCAAATCTGAAAGGAGAGATACAAATGCTAAAAATGAAAAAAGAAAAGATGTTTGCTGATGTTTCAACTGTAACCAATCGTGAAACTATCAACAAATTAAAAGCAGAAATAGAAAAATCCGTAACAGTTAGCCCTCAAATCATTGAATACATCGCAAAATTAGTAACAACAACACGTACTATCCCCTCTCTTGCTTTAGGTGCTAGTCCAAGAGGTTCGATAGCTATATTGACGCTGAGTAGAGCTATTGCAGCTATAAATGGAAGAGATTATGTTGAACCTGATGATATTAAAAACATCTTCTTTGCTATAATGAATCACAGGTTAATCCTCTCACCTGAAGCAGAGATAGAACAAATAAGTGTAAATGAAATAATTAGAAATCTTCTTTCTGAAGTTGAAGTTGTAATATAAACCAAGGTGGAAAAACTGAAAGTTACACGTGAATGTGAATTAACGAAAGCTGGTCAATATTTCATAATGATAGGTGGAATATTTACCATTTTAGGACTATTACTCACAAATTATTTATTGATTATACCAGGGCTTTTTTTTCTTTTACTGATAACAACTTCTTTTATACATTACTTCCGATATCCCGTAGATGATATTACCATAGAAATGAGAATATCAAAGGAATACATTAGAAATAAAGGATTAATGGCAGTTGTTGTAGTTGTAAAAAATCCAAGTAAAAGAACTATTTATACCAAAGTAAACTTACACTTCTCCTATCACTTTCAGTGTATAGATTCTCCTGAATCATTTCATTGCAAATTACCTGCAAATAAAATCGTTCAACATGGTTGGTATTTATTGGCAACAAGAAGAGGAAATGCTATAATTGGACCTATTTCTCTCTCTTATGGGCCTTTTCATACACTAATAAGAAATAAAATTGTACTTGATGAACGCAAATCAGTGAAAATTTTACCAATGCGACCAAAAATTCATGTCCCTTGGAAAACTAAAAAAGATTTACTTCTAAAAATGGTTAATGAATTTGCACAGAGGACAAAGGGTTTAGGTGATGAGTATCATTCTTTGCGCGATTATCAACTAGGAGACTCAATACGTCATATTGATTGGTATGCAACTGCAAGAAGAGATGCTCTTATAACAAAAGAATTCGAAGATCTAAGAAACCTTCATTTCTTAGTATTCTTAGATGTTAGTAGTACAATGTTTGGACCTAAATTTGACTATGCCCTTTCTTCAGTAGTAGAACTCTGTTCACTAATAAAGGGAACACAACATGATTTGGCTGTGGTTGCTTATTCTAGCAAAGTAGAACGTTTTATCATACCACAAATAGGGATAAATGAATTAAGGTTAATGCTTAATTTATACGACTTAGAAGCAACAGGAACAGAAAGTAATTTTTTGGAAGCAGTAAAATTTGTTCAACATCAACAACTTCAACATTCAATAGCTATTATATTTTCAGATTTAGATGGTGACCTCAATGAAAAAACTAAAGGTTTAGAACTTCTTAGATTTTTAGGAAGTCGCGTAATATATGTGAATTTTTCTACCACAGCCTTCAATATATTGGCTGATAAAACTTTTGGGAGTGATTCTATCAATTATGAATACTCTGAAATCCTTGAAACTGTGTTCCCTAGTTTGGTAAAGGACGAATATAAAAAACGAGAATTACAGGTGAAAAAGGCATTATTTTCAGTTGGTGGAGATTATACTCTAATTGATGGGTATTTAGATAATGTTATTCTTGCGTTATATCGCTTGATGAAGAAATATTCGCCAACAATGCGGATATTTAGAGAATCACAAGGTAGATTAGTATGAGAAAACGAGACATAGGTTTTGAAGAAGATTGGAAAATAGAAACTAAAGATAGTAAAGGTTTATCTTTACTACTACTTTTTCACCATGTGTTTGGGCTTCTTGCGTTACTTGTAATTATTCTTCAATCGTTGCTAAGTCTCAACATAATACCTTTTGCTATTTGGCTCATTGTTCTCCTTATCACAGTTATTATTGATTTATCAAGTGCAAAAAGCATTACTTTTGAAAAAGAAATAGGATTTGGTTTTATCATAGTTATAGCAATTTTAACATCAATTGTCGTTGCCAATATGGAATCAATGTTTTTTGTTTTTATTCTCAATAAGTCCGTAATATCTTTTCAAATTGTTTCAGGCTTATTCTTAACACTCAGATTTACTTTAACCTTAATATATATGGAATTTTATTCAGAAGAGTTAAAAGTTTTGCAAGCTAAAAGCAAATATTCAAAGGAACAAATGAGATTATACCAACTGAATTTAATGAAAACTGATTTTGAAATACCAACAAAACAGACATTTTCACTATTGGCTCAACTAAAACAATTCTTTGTGAGCTCAATACCCTCTCTAGGCCTATTTATAGTATTAAGTGCAGTATGTGTTCTCTATGCCTATTTTATCTTCTACATAACTCCTTCAGATGCAATAGCTCAGTTTATGGTTTTTCCCGCTTTAGCTTTCGTAACTTTACTTGTTGTAATAGTGCTCTTAAGGTTAAATGTCGTAGTAAGAAATATAGAAATGAAAAGAAAGATAGAATTAGGTGAAATAGACGATGATGAGCAAAAAGACGTAATAAGATTCGTCATTGGATCAACTGGAGAAAGGTATGAAATATAAACTAAAAAATGCTCCACTCATTAACCTTAAAAAATAGTTAAAATTTTTTATAACATGGAAGTTAAACTCATTTCTTATCCTCAAGAAACAGAACTTATTGCTAATATTGCTGCAATGATATGCTATTCTGGAGAAAAGGACTTCGATACCATACAATCAAAAGCTAAAGAAAAACCCGAAACATACCTACAAAATATTATAAAATGTGGGCACTTATCAATTCTTGAACACAACATATTTGTTTTTTACCTCTCCGGTGTAAGTAGAGCATTAACTCATCAATTGGTTAGAAAAAGAATAGCTAGCTACTCTCAACAATCACAGAGATATGTTGATGTTTCAGAAGTTCCTTATATTACACCTTCCTCAATAAAAAAATCACCACTAGTAAAAAAATACGAAGAAATAACAAAGAATCTCTTTATTTTTTACAAAGAAATGGTTGATTCAGGTATACCTAAAGAGGATGCACGATATATTCTTCCAAATTCTACAACATCACAGTTAGTAGTTTCAATGAATGCACACGCATTAATAGAATTTTTCTCACGAAGATGTTGTGTTAGAGCACAATCAGAAATTAGAACTCTAGCCTTTAAAATGTTAGATGAAGTGAAAAAAATTGCCCCAACACTCTTTAAAAATAGTGGTGCTTACTGCACTTTTTATGGCTATTGCCCTGAAGAAGGAAATTCTTGTGGAAAAGCCCCAACATTAAGTGTTCTGCTAAAAGAGTACAAGCAGTGAAAAATTCTCATAAGTTTTACATTTTTTATTACTCTCTTGAGATGGTTTCTTTAGATAATAATATATGAAAAAAAGTTTTATACCAAAATACAATATACTCTTATAGAGTACGAAAGTACATTCTTTTCACATAGCTATGACAATGAGGAACAAACATGTCTGAACAAACAAAGAAAAGGAAGAAACTTAAAACAACAAAGAAGTTAAAAACAATTAAAGGCGTCTCTCCAAAACCTGGTGTAGTTGAGAAGAGAAAAAGAAAAGGTTCAAAGAAAGATGAGAAAAAAACTCTCCCTTTTGTACGTCCAGAAGGATTAAGACGTGCTAATATAATGTTTTCCATATTTTTCTCCATCATCTTAGTTTTAACATTGGTGAATATTTACGTTTATGACTTTATAGTGCTTAGCTTGTCAGAATCGTTTTTGACTTTCCTTCTTCCAATAATTTTGTATGCTTTACTCTTCCTTATAATTTTATCTTTTGAAACTTACAAAATACAAAGAAAATCAAAAATCTGGTTAAGGATTCCGTTATACCTTATTTTCGTAGCG
>CAZEQQ010000071.1:585-9804 GCA_964514425.1 uncultured archaeon | reverse complement strand
TCCTTCCCTTCTGCTATAAGTTTAACAATATCTTTTGTAGTAAAAATTCCTATTGGTTTACCTTCTTCTACTACCAGTAGAGAACCAATATCAAAATCATGAAAAATACTTGCTGCCTCGAAAACCGTTCTTTGGGGGTCAATGTACAGCAATCCTTTAGTCATAACAGAAGTTACGGGTTCATCTTCTGGTTGCACTCTTAGTGTCATAAGAGTAAGAATTATTACTTTAAATTAAAGATTTCGTCACTTTGAAGTATTTTCTTTCTCTTAGGAAATTAATAGCTTGATAGTATAAAATAAATAATACTATGTCAAAGGAATTATGAATGCCATCTGAAGTAATTAAAATTTTACATTTCTCTGATATACATTTTACTGAACGTCCCCAATTCATTTTAGAGGATTACATGAAAACTGTTAATCTCATCAATACTATCCCTCATGATTTTTCAATATTCACCGGTGATTTAACCCAAGATGGCTTAGTCGATGAATATGTTTATGCAAATAAGATGAGAAAGAAAATAAAATCTCCTAAAACTTACTGGATTATAGGGAATCATGACAGTAAAAACGGTGGTTTTGAGGTTTGGGATAAATTAATTGGACCAAGAGAGTTTTATGAAGTTGATGAAACTAATGATATCCTATTAATTGGACTAGATTCTTGTATCCCTGACAGAGATAGTGGAAGATTCGGACGAGAAGCATTAAATTACACATCAAAAATTTTGCAACAACATGGAGAGGGAAAAATAAAGATCGTCGCTTTTCATCATCATTTACTCCCTATCCCAAAAACAGGAAGAGAAAGATCGAATGCAGTTGATGCAGGAGATATGCTCTCAACCTTATTAGAGCATAGAGTTGATGTTATTCTCACAGGACACAAACATCACCCTAATGTGTATAAAATTGAAGATACCATAATTATTAATGGAGGAACAACTTCAAGCTATAAAACAAGAAGTGGAGGACAAAGAACATTAAACTACATAGAAATTCAACCAAAAAAGGACGTAAAAATACGAACTTTAAATGTTGAAGGAGCTTTAATTGAAAGTTCTTTAAAGACAATAACTCGCCGATTTAGAATGGTTAATTCAGCAGGCGGAAAATGGTTAAGAATTGTTCAGTTAGCAGGAACAGATTTTGGTTCTACATGGAATGAACAAAGGGAGATATTTAATAAATCAATGGAACTAATAAAAAATCTAAATGCAGATATCTTGGTTCATTGTGGAAACTTAACTGCAAATGGAAAAAGTGAAGAATATGATACAGCTATAACAGCTTTTACACCTTATCTAAAAAAATATCTCTTTTGTCCTGGACCTAATGACTACAAAAACTATGGAGAAATACTTGCAAATAAATATTTTAACTTCGATAACAGAGTTGAAATAAATAATTCTTTCTTCTATGTTCTAAACACTGCAACAGCAGAGTCTGATGTAGGTGTAGTGGGTAGAACAGCGTTAAATAAAATTGCACAAGATATCTACTTTACAAAACAAAATGTAACTGAACCATTTTATACAATTGCAATGCACCATCATCTTTTACCAATGCCTACAACTAAAGAAAGTTCAACCTTGGAAGATGCAGGAGATGTGTTAAGATTAATTGTAGATCAACAAGTTAATCTCGTCTTAACTGGACACCTAGGAAAAGCTTTTTGCACTAGAGTAGAAAAAACAACATTTGTAAATTGCAATACTCTATCATCTGAATTAAAAATGTCTTTAGATAACAGTTTTAACATCATAGACATATCCACTGAAGGAGGAATTGTAGTATCAGAGATGATAGTGCCTTCAGGATTTCGAAGAATATTAGGAATATTCCCTGGTGTTAAGGCAATTAATACTACCCAGAAACAAGAAACAGAAGATATTGATACAAAAACAACAGATATAAAGGGAAAGAGTAAGGAAACATAAAAATAATAAGTATCTACTTTTGGAGTTCTTTATATGCTAGATTGGACTGGATATGGTATACTTACAGATATGGATGGTGTGATTAACTCACTCTATCATAGATGGATTAAACCTTTTGAGAAAACAATGGACACCGTTAAACCAAATTATGATAGAGAAGCTATGATTAATAGTATAACAGCGATTATCTTAAAATATGGTGGAAGCAGAAAATTTGTCATGGTAAGAGGTTTGATAACCGCTTGTAGAGTAGCCGGATTATCCTATTTTCAAATTATGATTCTTTTATTCAAACTAGGTTTACAACAAATAACGAAAAAAAATTTTGAAATTGTAATTCTAGATGGTGTTCCAGAAACTTTGAAAAAACTGAAAGAAATGAACTTTAAATTAGCATTAATAACAACAGCCTCTAGACACACAACAAAACGTGTAAAAAAATATTATCCTGAAGTTTATGATTGTTTTGATATCGTAATATCAAGAAATGACGTGAAAAAAACTAAACCTTACCCTGATCCTCTTTTAAAAGCGATAGAAAAACTAGAACTTGACATAGATAAAACAGTAATGATTGGAGATTTAATCACAGATATTATAGCAGGGAAAAATGCAGGAGTAAAAACAGTAGGGATATTAAGTGAATTTCCAGAGATAACAAAAGAAGTTCTACAAGAAGAGAACCCTGATTTGCTTCTAAACTCTTTAGAAGAACTTCCAGATGCATTGGTAACTTTGTTCCCTGAAAGAAAAGAAACATAGGAAAAAGATAAATAAAAAAACATTCATAAGTATAAACAAAAGCGATGGTTTGAGCACAAATGAAGAAAGCATTAAAATTTCCAGAGACATACCTTTATCAATCTACATCTGTATGGGTTGAAGATAGAGGAAGAGGATTATATCGAATAGGTATTACAGATTTTGCTCAATATCAATTAGACGATATAGTGTCTGTTTCTTTACCTGAAGAAAATGTCACAGTAAAGAAAAATGAAGATGTAATTTCTATAGATTCAATAGAAGACACTCTAATTATAAAAGCTCCACTTTCAGGGTTAATAAAAGCTGTAAATGAAGAATTATTGCAATCAGCAGAAATGATTAATGAAAGCCCTTACAAGAAAGGGTGGTTAATAGAAATAGAAATAGGGAATGAAGACGAATTAGACGAATTGATAGATTTTAATGAAGTGACAGATTTATACCAAGAAGAAATTGAGCGTCTAGAAGACGACGATGAGGAAGATGAGGATGAAGACGATGATTGGGATCTTGATGATGATGAATGGGTTGAATCTGATGATGAATGGAATGAATCTGATGATGAATGGGGATATTAAAGACCATTCAATTTTTTTGCTTTAAATTATACTTCCTAAATTTTGAAAAGAAAAAGTAATCAAAAAATCACCCACATTTAGTTAGATTTTTAATAAATAACTTTTGGTCAGTTTTTGATGAGTATGGTAAAAAAGAATATTTCTTTAACTCTTGAGTGTTCTACCATTTACAAAATTATCAGTGAAAAGAAAGAAATAGTAATAGATGAATTAGAAAAAATTAGTAATATTAACAGAGGAAAACTAGAATTTCATCTACCACAATTGATAAAAGAAGGATTAGTAGAAAGAAGTGAAACAAAACATAAAAGATACTCACTAACAGAAGAAGGGAAAGCAGCTTTAGAGCAAAAACTAATTGAACTTAGGATTTATGAGTATCTGGAAAAAAATCAAGATACAACATTTAAATCACTAACTGATGGACTAGCAACAGATAGTAAAGCATTAAATGCTGGTATAGGCTTACTAAAGAAGAATGATATTATCACGATTACAAAAGGGATCATAACTTTAACTGGAAATAAACCAGAACAGAGTGAAGGATTACAACAAACCCTAGAAAATGTAGCAAGAAATAATAAGACTATCGATGTTAATCTCGTAAATGAACTTGGAAAGAGAAATCTAATAGAAAGTCATGAATATAACATTTCCACATTAAAGGTTTTAGAGCCCTATGAAACAGTCAAAGATTATATTCATATAACGCAAGAGATAGCAAGGTTAACGCCTGAAATGCTAAGAAGCGGAGAGTGGAGAGATAAAAAATTAAAAGCCTACAATCTAAATGTTTCACCACCTAATCTATTTATAGGTAGAAAACAACCTTATGCCCGCTTTATTGATGATGTAAAAAGAAAATTAAGCGGTTTAGGTTTTTATGAAATGCGTGGACCATTGGTAGAGTTAGAGTTATTCAACTTTGACGCTTTATTCCAAGCTCAAGATCATCCCGCAAGAGAATGGAGCGATGTTTACCGTGTATCTAATCCAGAAAAAGGAAAATTGCCAAAGAAGGATTTTGTAGATTTAATAGCTAAAGTACACGAAGAAGGATATGATACAGGTAGTAGAGGGTGGAGATACAAGTGGTCTCCAGAAAAAGCAGCTTCATTAGTACTAAGGGCTCAAGGTACCTCAACTAGTGCAAGAACTTTAGAGAACTTACCCGTTCCTTCAAAATTCTTTAGCATATCACGCTGTTTTAGACCTGATGCAGTAGATGCAACACACCTGTCAGAGTTCAATCAAGTTGAAGGAATAGCAGCAATACCAGGAGTAACATTTAGAGACTTATTAGGAGTGCTAAAAGTCTTTGCAGTTGATGTAGCGGAAGCAGATCCAAAAACAGTATCTTTCAGACCAGATTACTATCCTTTTACATCACCTTCGGTAGAATTAAGTGTCGAACACCCAACATTAGGAAGAATAGAGTTCGGTGGCGCTGGTATCTTTAGACCAGAAGTAACAAGACCATTTGGAATAGATGTGCCTGTGATAGCATGGGGATTAGGAATAGATAGACTATTCATGGTAAAATATGGAATAGATGACATAAGAGAATTATTCAGTCATAAATTATCTTGGCTAAGACAAGCGAAATTGGTGTAGGTGAAAACAGTGGTAAACGTAAAAACAAACTATAGTGACTTTCAAAAATTATTAGGAAGAAAAGCAGATTTAGAAGAAATTGATAAATTGATAGCATTTGCAAAGTCAGAAGTTGAAGGATATGACGAAGAAGAAGATGAACTACAAATAGACTGTAAAACATCCAATCGACCAGATTTATGGAGTGCAGAAGGCCTAATAAGGGAAGTAAAAGGCATTGAACAAAAAGAAAAAGGCATACCAAAATTTGAAGTGAATCCGAGTGGCATTAGAGTAGAAGTAAGTAAAAAATTAGAAAAAACTAGACCTTTCATAGCTTGTGCAGTAGCAAAAAACATCCAATTATCGGATCAAATAATTAAACAGTTAATGCAAGTGTCAGAAAAGATAGACCTATCTTATGGAAGAAAAAGAAAAAGAACATCAATAGGAATGTACAATCTTTCAATGATAGAATCTCCAGTAAAATACGACATTGTTGATGAAAACTATAAATTTGTTCCATTAGGGTTTGATAAAGAAATGACAGTAAAAGGGATATTAAAAGAACATCCTAAAGGTCAAGAGTATGGGCAAATTTTGGAAGAATACAAACAGTATCCCATCCTCATTTCAGCTAATGGTCAAACACTATCAATGCCCCCAGTAATAAACAGTAATGATGTAGGAAGAATAACAGAAGAAACACAAGACTGTTTGATAGAAGTGACAGGGTCAGCTTATGATTCGGTGATTGTAGTACTAAACATAATATGTCAGGTATTTGTAGATAGAGGAGCAGAAATATTCAGTGTAGAAATAGTCTATCCAAAAGAAATTAAAGAGGAATCAGATGTTACACCAATATTAACTCCAAAAGATATAACTGTTAAGTGCTCACAAATAAATGAATACCTAGGAACTAAAGTAACTCCAAAAAAAGTCGTAGAACTGATGAAAAAAAGAAGATTTGACGCAAAAACAATAAATAAAGATGAAGTAATAATATCAATACCTCCTTATAGAGATGATATTTTGCACTGGGTAGACATATCAGAAGAAATAGCTATAGCTTTAGACTACAACACTCTAGGACCCACAACATGGGAAGGTTTTACCATTGGAGGACTACTAGAAAAAACAGAGCATGAAAACGTAGTAAGAGATATATTAGTTGGGGCAGGAGCAGTGGAAGTACTAACAAATATCTTAACAGATCCTGTAATACTCACTGAAAATGTAAATAGAGAAAAAGTAGAGTTCATACAAATATCCAACCCAGTATCGCAAACTTACAGTGTGCTAAGAGACCAAATCTTTCCAGGAATGATCAACCTTTTAGGGAAAAATACACATGAACAGTATCCTCAAGCTATATTTGAAGTAGGAGAAGTGGTAAAAGCAACTAAAGAATCATTAGCAACACAAACAAATGCAGCATTCCTTTATGCAGATGCTGAAAGTAGCTTTGAAGATGCACACAAAGTACTAGATAGACTGTTGAAGTTGCTAGAAGTAGAATATGAACTAAAACCTATTGACCATCCTTCTTTCAGCAATGGCAGATGTGGGGAAGTATATGTGAAAGGCACCCTATGTGGAGTAATAGGAGAATATTCTCCAAAAGTATTAGAGAAAAATATGATTTGGGTTCCAATCGTAGGGTTTGAAGTAGAATTACATCTCATCCCAAGTTTAAAATGTGTAAAAGACTATACATTCTAAAAAGATTTACTCTTCTTTTTTCTTTCACTTTTCTATCCTAGCAAAAGTAGTGCTGTTCGAAAGAAATCTTTTTCTCTAATCTTTACTCGTCTTTTGATTATTAAAAACTCCATACTTCGTATTGAAAAGAAAAAAAGAAAACTTTCTAACTTTCTTTTTCTTTTTGCTTTTCTTTTTCTGTTGAAGCGATTAAAGTTATTCTCTCCCAAACATGATCCATAATCTCTTTAACTACTTCTTCAGTAGAACTGGTTTCAATAATGTGAACTTTTGTTCTATAGGCTTGTTCAAGTAAATAATCTTGTATTTTACGTATCTCTTCAAAAGCATTAGTGTATTTCTCGGCTTCACGCGCAGGATTCATAGTTTCACGACTAAAGAACCTTTGTTTATGTTCTTCTTCATTGGCTAAATATAACAAAAAGACGATAACATGACTATTTTGAAGAATTTTGGGAAGAACGATGTTAGGTGAAAGATGGACGCCTTCAATGATAGTGTTCTCTCTCTCATAAAGAGCGGTCTGAATGGCAGCTTCTACACCAACAATAATATGACGGCTTTGTTCTTCATAACCAACAATAGAAGGACGCAAAATAGGATTGATTTGAGGTTTAAGAAAACGATGCGCTTCATAACTACTACAATGAATTTCGGGAACAAGTTTATCAGAAATAGTTTTACGTAACACCTCTCTCACCATATCAGTACCAATAATATTAGAAATCTCTAATCTTTGGGAGAGAATAGACGCAATAGTACTTTTACCAATGCCCGGAACTCCTCCTAGCAAAATAATAATAGGTTTATAAGAACTCTCTTGCTCAAAAATTTCATAACGTTCTGCTAAATCTGGACTATGTTTATAGATTTCATCATAAATGATTTTGATTAAAGATTCTTTCTTTATCTGCTGTTTATAAGAAGAAAGGCGTTTTTCCACGTTGGTAGCAATTGTAAAGGCTAATTGATCATCCATACAGATAGAAAACAAAGAGTAAGCTAAAACGCCACGAGAGAAGTATTTAATCCTACCTGCATCACCTTTAATCCTTAACACTTTTTCTGATGAAACATTTTCCATTATAGATAATTTAACAAGAAGATTAAAAAATCTATCCTATGCAATTTAGGAGCAGTTAACTTTTTAACTGACATTAGAGGTAGTAGTATAGTATATGGCTTTCACTGATAACATCTTTATAGTAGGAAAAACAAAAAAACTCTATTCTAAAGGAATATTGGCTACGAAACTTGAAGTCATAGGGTTACCTTTTTCAAAAGCATATGAATTTGCTTTACAAACTAATAAAGAGTTATTAAAAAAAGGACAAACTGAGTTTCAAAAACAAGAATTAGACGTAATAGTGCAAAATAAACTTGAAGAACAGTATGGTCAAAAAACAGCGTTAAAATACGCTTCAATAGAAAAATGGAGAGATTCCAAACATCCTTTATGGATTTTGGTAGCAGGAGCAACAGGAACAGGAAAAACGTCGATAGCAAGGAAAATTGCAGCCGATCTCGGAATACAACATGTAATAGGTACCCAAATAGTAAGAGGAATTTTAAAAAAACTACTCGCTCCAGAAATAACGCCAGAATTATATGCAAGTTCATATACTGCTCATGAAGAACTCCGACCATTTTTTAGTTCAAGATTTGATAATATAATAATAGGGTTTGAAAATCACTCACGTTTTGTAAATATAGGAGTAGAAGCAATATTAGAGAGAGCAAAAAAAGAACAAGTGTCAGTAGTTATAGAAGGCGAACACTTACTGCCTTCATTTTTTGAAGATTTGAAAAGTTCAAATGAAAATGTCCTCTATGTTACTTTACATCAACCAGATTCATATATTCATCTAGAAAACTTGACCTCACAACATTCACATGAAAGAGAAGAATTGATCCAAAATTTCTCAAAAATAAGAAAGATACATGATTATTTGGTCAATGAAACAAAGGTAAGAAAATGGCCTCTGATAGATGCTACACCTGATAAGTCACCAATAAAAGAATTAAGGGCATTGATCGTTCAAAAGATTGTAGAAATCGAAAGAAAAGAGGAGTGAAAAGAGAATCTGATAAAAGAAAAAAGCTCTTAAACCAAAATTGATAACAGAAGCTTACAGTTTTTAGAGCAGATATTATGAAAAATCTTCCAAAAAGAGTGAATGTGTTTATTTTCGTATTTACAAAAAATCCCTCTCTAAAGTTTCTATTATTGAAAAGGATACCAGAGAAAAGTGGATATTGGCAACCCGTTTGTGGTGGTATCAAACCTAATGAGACGTATCTTGAAGCAGTATATAGAGAATTTAGGGAAGAAACGGGAATTTCTGCGTCTAATATTAAACAAGTGATAAATTTAGACCATTCACATCAATATAGTGAACAGAAGAATAATAAAAAGTATAATATGGAAGATCATTGTTTTGGAATAGAAATTATGCAAATTCAAGATATACAATTAAGTTATGAACACGAAGAATTTAAGTGGGTGAATTTGGATGAATTACCTAACCTATTTACCTGGAAACTTGGATTAACAGCTTTTGATAAACTCTGTGATATTATAAACTAACAATTGGAAAAGGTAAATTTTCTTTG
>CAZEQQ010000071.1:0-575 GCA_964514425.1 uncultured archaeon | reverse complement strand
TTTCTTTGATATTCTATCAATAATCTTATAATCTCTCCACCAATCCATAGATTTTTAAGAATGAAAATAAACGTTTTTCCGCCAATGATGTTATTGCAACGACCTGAAAAGTGATGATCGACTTTTGACTGAGGCATTATTTTGGTGAGAATATGAAAGCCTATTGTAATTTTCACAAAGATACAAAAACAGACAAACAATGTGCACAATGCTATAAACCAATATGTGGAGAATGTATCAATAAATATTGGCATGTAAATAAAATTTCTAGCATGTTTGGAGCTCAACAAGAAAAACCTGAAGAGCTAATACTCTGTAAGAATTGTTTAAAGAAAACAAAATTAAGGAATATCCTTTTTACATCTTTTATGTTATTTATTGTTTTTGGACTAATATTTTCAATGATATATTATGCAATAGCAAACTAAAAAATGAAAAACATAAACTCCTCAAAAATGAAAAATATAGAATAAATGAATTAAACCCTAGTTTAACCTATTATTCCTCTTCTAGTTCTTCGTCTTCTAGTTCTTCGTCTTCTAGTTCTTCGTCTTCTAGTTCTTCATCTTCTAGTT
>CAZEQQ010000070.1:3178-9811 GCA_964514425.1 uncultured archaeon | reverse complement strand
TCTTACTCTCTTCATCTTGAAAAACTAAAACATACACCAGAGGCTGTTTACAAAGATTTAGAAGAAATGGCTGGAACTTTAGACCCCATTGCAAAAGAGTTAGCAGATGCTTCCCCTGAAGTCCTCTTTCTTTCCCCTATTTTTGGAGTAAGAGGGAGAATAGATGCACTAAAAGATAATGTAATATATGAGTTGAAAACAGCTAAAGTATCAAGTAATGATCAATTACGTTTTTCAGACATTATGCAAGTAACTCTTTATCGCTATGGATTGGAAGGAATAATATCTGGGAAACCCAAACATGGTGTGATGATTTATGTTGGCACAGGTGAGACTGTCAAAAAGGAAGTTGAACCAAATCTAGGCGTATTGAGAGTAGCAATGCAACAAAGAAATGAAGCTTATCGCATCTCATGTTTAGGCTATATACCTCCTGTTTTGAATCTAGCAAATAGCAATAGATGCAATAACTGTTCATTGAGATTTCATTGTTCTTTAATTTGTGCTTCATTAAATCAATTTAGAACTTGTGATGATTGCCCTCATTCTCTATTCTGTTCAAAGCAAACAATTGATGAGCGCTATAAAAACTACTTCAATAAATACACTGAATTAATAAGACATGAGAGAAATGAAACAATTAGACTAGTAGCCAATTTATGGAATTTGACAGTAGAAGAAAGAGTAGAAATAGGAAAAACTATTACGAATTTAGAACTTAAAAACGAAATTGTTGCCGATACTGGAACAAAACTAATCTTTTCTTGTGAAAACAAGTCCGAATTACGTGAAGGTGATTTTGTTGTAATGAGTGATGGGTGTGTTAGTAGTGGTTTTGTTATTACAGGAACAATTTCCAACATAACAAATGATTTAATTGAAATAGAAACCCGATCTGCAGTAGAAAACATAAATACAGTTGACCTATATGTAAATGAAGTAGCATTTAGAAGACAACAAAAAGGGTTGTATGGGTTAATACTAAAAAGAAACAATTTCAAGGAATATGTTGTAGAAGAAAAAAGTTCTAATATTATCCCCATGAAAGGAAACTATATCAAAAGAAATGCAAGTCAAAATGAGGCTATAGAAAGAATATTAGGGACAGAAGGATTTTGTTTGATACAAGGACCAGCTGGAACTGGAAAAACATATGTTATTGCTAAAACAGCTATATATTTGGCAATGAACGGAGAAAAGGTTTTACTAACAGCTTTTACTAATCGCGCTGTAGATAATATGTGTCAATATTTGGTAAATAATGGCTTTAAGGATTTTGTTAGATTAGGAAATGCTAAAATGATTTCTGACGATTTACAATCTTACACTGTAGAAACATTAATGGAAAAAAATACACAGCATAGTGTGAAAGAATTACTTGAAGAAACTCCCGTAATTGTAAGTACTACTGCGTCTTTTTCAAATACAATCTA
Organism: uncultured archaeon; assembly: GCA_964514425.1. Classification (GTDB taxonomy): domain Archaea; phylum Asgardarchaeota; class Heimdallarchaeia; order Heimdallarchaeales; family Heimdallarchaeaceae; genus CAZEQQ01. The sequence continues at coordinate 8,378 of CAZEQQ010000070.1, read as the reverse complement.
TGATGATGTAAATATTAACACTATAATAATTGACGAAGCAAGTCAAATGATTGAACCAAATGCTCTTTCTGTTTTCAACAATGCTACAAGATGTGTTCTTGTAGGCGATCATAAACAACTTCCTCCTGTTGTACAAAGCAAAAAAGCACAGGAAGGAGGATTAGCAAGATCTCTCTTTGAACGTCTAACAAATTGTCATCCTTCGGATACTCATCTCTTAACTATACAATATCGTATGCATGAAAAATTAATGGAATTTTCAAATAAACAATTCTATGAAGGAAAATTAGTTCCTTTTGATGATTTAATAAAATTCCAAAATTGTTTAGATTTAGCAAATTTCACAAATAAATATGAGCAATTTAAGCATAAAGAAATTTATGACCCCAAAAATCCTTTAGTATACATCCATGCTTATGGGCAATTTGATCCCACGAAGAAAATGAATACACAAGAAGCAGTAAAGGTCGGTGAAGTAGTTAGAAATTTCCTTTCAACAGGTATAAGTATCGAACAAATCGGTGTAATAGCTCCATATAGGGGACAAGTGGGAGAAATAAGGAGAAACTGCCCATATAATATAACCGTGGATACAGTAGATCGTTTTCAAGGAAGTGATAGAGAGATAATAATTTTATCCTTAACAGAAACTACAACGAAAGGAACCAAAGGATTCTCTGATGAAAGAAGGTTGAATGTTGCAATAACTAGAGCAAAGAAAAAACTAATAGTTATTGGACATCCCACAATTTCTGATGGAATATTACGTAAATACATAGATCACTTACAAGAAAATGCCGAAAATGTAGAAAAGAAAATTATTGAACAAAAAGTAACTACTGTAGAGTATGATACCTTAGTTGTCGCTGAAAAATTAGGGAAAACAGCAAGATTCTTTAAGAACCTATCTACATTTACAAAAGACATATTACAGACAAAACAAAAGAAAGTGGAGTGTATTATCTGTTTTAAACCAGTTTATGAGAATGGAGTTGAATGTCCATTCTGTGAAAAAATTTTTCATTATGGTCATCTGTTAGATTGGTTAGAGAAAAATGAAAAATGTCCTTATTGTAAAACAACACTTGCAATATTTAAAATGAGAAAAACAAAAGATTAGTCGGAAAAAACTAAAGATTTTACAACAACAGGAACTACTAATCCTCCTATTTTGGGTTTATCGATATCGATAAATTCTCCTTCTTCAACAGCTATTTCATCAATAGAGATGATGTTCTTTTTAGCCTCTGTTTCTCGTATCATAACATTTCCAACAGAATTCCCAATATCGTGATCGAAAACTAAAATAATTGGCTTTTCTTTTGCAATTGATCGAGGTAAAGCTGAAGCTACTCCCTTGACAAACTTCGTTAATCCCGCATATGAACCTCCAATAGGACCCTTAAATAAGAGTGCAACAATATCCTCTCCTTCTTCCTTGTCAAATATCTGTAAACTAGAAAGGATTGCATCTCTAACTTTGTCTTCTGTTATTTCTCTTCCATCAAGTTTAGGGTTGATTACAGGAATACTATGAATTGGAAGCGTATCTTCAGGATTAGAAATGTGTGTTGTGACACCAGAAACCTGTAAAGAATACGCACCTGCTCCAATAACAGTTGCTCTGATAAGGTTATCTGGTTCATAAAGTCTTAAATTCTTCTCTTCAATGATTTTTATCAACTCTTCACCTAAATATTTACCCAAATCATTGTAATAAACATCAGTTTTTTTGTAAATGTATTCTGCCACACCACCAGAAAATGAATATTCTTCAACATCATTGGTGAAAGAAAGATGACCTGTCATCATGAGATTTTTTGATTCTGATGTCTGAATATTGTTGATAATAACTTCATAAAGGCTGGCAGCTAAAATTTGAGCTATTTCTCTTTTCTGTTCATCAGTAATTATCATACCATAGTCGAAGTTTATACCTATTCTCTCTTCTAAAAAGCGAATTGGTTGTTCAATTCTAATAATCCTATTATTTTCATCAAATGCTAATAATCTCCCACCAACATTAACACAACCAGCTTCAATTATCTCTCCTTTAGATACAATTGCAACATTACTTGTTCCACCACCTATATCAATGTTCATAACGACCTTATTTTCTTTTTTGGAGTAAGTTGTAGCACTACTTCCCATTGCAGAGATGATACTCTCATATCTAGGTCCTGCAGACGCAGCAACAAACTTTCCTGCTTTATGGGCTAAAGCTGTTACTAATTCTTCAGCATTCTTCTTTTTAGCACTTTCACCAGTGATTATAGCTGCACCCGTATCGATATCATCAATATTGATACCTGCTTTATTATACTCTTCTTTTAAATACTCAACAAGTTTAAAATAATCTATCTGTTGAGTTTCAATGTTTATAGGAGTAAGCATTATATTACCTTTGTAGATAATTTCACGTTCAGTCACCTCATATTTTACTCCTCTTGTGCTATAAACCTTTTCAAGTTTTAATTTTGAAAATATTATGTGACTAGTCGTTGTTCCTACGTCTATCCCTAAAGAGTTGAGATAAAGAACATCTGAATTGGTAGTATTTTTATCAAGTGTAGTCATTGTATCGCCTTTCTGACTATAATTTCTGTTAAAGTTAAATTTTGAACGTAACGTGCATTTATAAATGTTAAGATTTAGTAATTCAAAAAATAAAAGTTATTCATTTGTTTGTTAAGACTGTAAACTTCTGTAGATAATGTGGTTTAAAAGTTAATAAAAAATATAAATTGCCCGCAGAAGTTTCTTTAATGGCTAAAAAAGACGGTTTTGTGTCTAAAACGTAAACTTACCAACCAATAGCCATTCCATCCGCTCGAGGATCAGAGCCTCCACAAAGAATACCCGTTCCAGGATTTCGGACAATAATCTGTCCTCTTCCAAATACAGCTCTACCATATCCTGTTGTAGGAACAATTAGATGACCTTTTTTTGCTAAATCTGCCATAACACTAACATTTATACCTTCTTCAAGAGCTATTTTTCCTGTACTAGTCCCATCTGCTATACAAAATCTAGGTCTATCAAGAGCTGTTTGTGGATCCATTTTGAAATCAACAATATTTGAAACTACCTGGACATGACCTTGAGGCTGCATAAAACCACCCATAACTCCAAAAGGCGCGTATAACTCCTTATCTTTTAACATCATACCTGGAATAATAGTGTGATAAGGTCTCTTATTAGGCATCAAACGATTGGGATGGTAATTGTCTAAAGAAAAGTTAGCTCCTCTATTTTGTAGAGTAAATCCACAACCTTTTGGTATTAACCCCGTTCCAAAACCCATATAATTAGAGTTAATAAAACTGCAAGCATTACCTTCGCTATCCACAACACAGAAATAAACTGTATCCGAACTACTAAAAGGAACACCTCTCTCTATATTTCTATTCATAAATTCTCTACTAATTAACTCTCTACGACTCTTAGCATAAAATTTTGAGAGCAATTCATCTATTGGTATTTTTTCAATTGAAGGATCTGTTACATACCAGCGAGTGTCAGCAAATGCTATCCTCATGGTCTCTATTAGAAGATGTAAATGATTTGTACTATTGTGAACCTCTTCTTCAAGCTGAAACTCTTCTAAAATATTGAGTGCAAGAAGAGCAGTAATACCTTGACCATTAGGTGGAATCTCAAAAACATCCATTCCACGATAGTTTGTAGAAATGGGGGTATCAAAGGTACTGTGATGATTTTTTAAGTCATCAAGTGTTAGCACTCCGTCTTTTGATTGAACCATATTAACAATTTCTTCAGCTATTCTACCTTGGTAAAAACCATCTTTGCCTTGTTCAATTAATTCTCTAAATGTTTGTCCTAAAGTAGGATTTCTCATTAGTTGTCCCGGTTTAGGGGCTTGTCCATTTAACAGCATTTCATCGGCATAAGGACCTGTTTTCAACTGTTTAATTCCTCTTTCCCAAAAATAGGCTGTAATAGGACAAACAGAAAATCCTTTTTCTGCAAGTTCTATGGCTGGCATAAGAACATCTTTGATTTCCATTTGACCAAATTTTTCTAAAGTGTCAATCCATCCTGCTGCAGCTCCTGGAACTGTTACTGTGTGAGCGTGCAAGGGGGGTAGTTCTCTTTCTATTCCTTGATCCTTTAATAGTTCAATAGATAGCCCTTTTGGTGCTCTTCCACTACCATTAATTCCTGATACTTGCTTAGTTTTAGCATCAAAAAACAAACAAAAACAATCTCCGCCTATACCCGTACTTGTCGGTTCTGTTACATTTAAAACTGCTGCCATAGCAACTGCTGCATCTGCGGCATTTCCTTCGTCTTGAAGGATATTCAGCCCCACTATTGAGGCTAAAGGTTGACTAGAGGCAGTCATACCTCGTGTGCTATAAATTGGAGAACGTCGAGAAATATAGTCCATAAGGAAAAAAGTAGGTTAAAAAAATAAATTTATCGGATAAATCAAAAGGAGTTAGAATGAAAGATAATCATCAGATTCATCTGGTCTATGTTTACTTATTGAAATACTTTCTTTTGGTGAAAGTGACATATAGGTCCAACGACCAATAACTTCAATGATAAGAAACCATGTTGGATTTTCGAGTTCTACTTTACCTACATTTATTTCTTGAGCAGCTATCCCAATTATTTCGTTACGTGAATATTTAGAATGGCGGCGACGTAAAGAAATTTTCCAAGTTTCATGCTCTTGTATCTTTTGAGATAATTCTCGTGACAAAGATTCAATTCCATTTAAATTCGTTTCAATTTTATGAGTTATTGGAACTAGTTTATGAGCATAACGTAAGATAGATTGGTCATTGAGGATTACTTCTTCAATTTTAGAGAGGATGGGTATAGGATCTGTAGTAATTCTAACCAATGAAAGACCTGAAATGTTGTGAACAGGTTTCGCTAAAATAACCTCTAATCCTAAAACATTCTTTAGTAAGTAGTATGTCTCGCTACAAGCGTTCTTTTCACAAGTTCTATCACTCGATAATATGAAACCAAAAAATTCTTCCATATATACATCTAATAAAAGATAAAAATATAGTTATCTATTTGGAACTATGCTTTTTCCCCAGAAGAAGATTTTTGCGAAACGTCTTTTGCAAGTTTACGGGCAAAAATAACCAAAAATGAAACACCAAAAAGAAAATACAGTCCTCCATCAAATAAAATAAATGCTGTAAGACCATAAACTAAC
>CAZEQQ010000070.1:0-3168 GCA_964514425.1 uncultured archaeon | reverse complement strand
TAGTTTTACTTGACTCCAAGTCTTGCAAAAGATGAGGAATACGTAAGACGAGGGTTATTGCAACAATATATAGCATAGGTGAAAAAGCGATAGATAGAAGTTTAGTACGTAACGTTATATTACGACCCCAATTAGGTATTTCAGGGTTGAATCTCTCTTTTCTTTCATGCTCACTTTTAGATAATAGAATCGGAAAAGGATGCGAAAGGCGTTTTAACTTATCTGGTCGAACATGTGTAAATTCAAATCCTTTTTGTTCAAATTCTTGTATTAAACTGTACGCTCTCTCAAAGTCTAACTTTAAATCAAAGAATAACATCAAATGGGGACGAAGACGGAAGAGGTAGGAAGATTCATAAGCTAGTAAATATACCCCTAATAATTCTCCAAACGACCAAGAATGAGTTTTTTTGAACTCACGAAAAAGTAATACATTGTTCTCAAAATCTATGATAATCTCTCCTTTTATGGCAAGATATACTAAAATAAGGAGAAAAGCATTAAGACAACCAAAATATAACCATAAGGAAATACCAAGCAAAGTGCCAATAGTAATATCATTCCTATAAGGGATATAATACATGATGGCGTTAATAAACAGAAATAAAAGTATTGTGTCAACTCTTGTATGCATTTTCTGTGAATAAATATTATTAGGAAAGAGTGACATTATTATCTAACAATATCGTTGACAAAGATATGAAGTTTTCTATGGGTTGATTTTTTTAAAAAATGTTCAAATGTTTTCATAAGGCAAGTATACAAAACTCAATAAGTTTTTATTTAACAATTATAAGTGAAAGATATGGAGATAAAGGATGAGGTTTCCAGCAAAATTCAACAATTTATCGATGAAAACATCACCGAAATAGCTCACGAAATAGTAGATGAGCAGTATGCTAAAAATCCTCAATTATTTCAACTTTATGGCATTGAAGGGAAAAAAAAGTCTTTACTTGATACAAAACACCATCTATCTTTCCTTGCCACTGCAATTAAGATGGATAACAGTCAAATATTCTTAGATTATATTATTTGGGTAAAAAATCTTTTTAACGCCCTAAACATTGATACTAAATGCTTTTTAGAAAATATTGTCATTACTAACGAGGTATTAAAAAAAAAATTGAACGATAATCATCTTATTATACAAAAATTTGTTGAAGAAGCACTAGAAACCTTTCCAAGAACTACATCAATTGGCTCATATATCAATGAGAATCAACCGTTAGCAGAATTAGCAAAATCTTATCTCCATTTTCTATTAAATGGTGAAAGAGAAAAAGCAAGCAAACAGGTACTTGATGCTATAAAAAATGGAGTAGATCCCAAATTGATTTATCTCTGGGTTTTCCAAAAAACTCAACAAGAAATCGGACAATTATGGCAACAAAACAAAATTACGGTAGCTCAAGAACACTATAGTTCTGCTGTAACGCAGATGATTATGTCCATAGTATATGCATCTCTACCACCTGTGACTAAAGAAAAACCATGGAAAATTGTTACTGCAAGTGTATCGGGAGAACAACACGAAATAGGAATAAGGATGGTTTCTGACTTCTTTGGCATGGAAGGGTGGAAAACTTACTATCTGGGTGCAAATACTCCTACTTCCAGTATAATACAGACGCTAGAAACGATTCAACCCAATCTTTTGGCTCTATCCGCAACACTACCTCCTCATTTGAAAACAGTTGAAGATTTAATAAGACGAGTAAGAGAAAATGAAAAAACTTGTAATATTAAAATTATAGTAGGAGGGTATGCATTTAGCACAAGTAACACAACAGCTGAAAAAGTTGGTGCAGATTTTTATGCTAAAGATGCGATAGAAGCCATAGAATTGGCAAATAAATTTTTCCCGTGAGTGATAATAGTGACAGATGTATTTGAAGGAATAACAGTAGTGTTAGATAACAAAGAAATTATTAAAGAATTTAATAACTATATCATCTTTGAGGAAGTTGAAAATGTTCCTTTATCAAAATTAGTGCTAGACGAAGATAAAGAAAAATTAATGATGTTTTTACTCTATTTAAAAACAAAAAAACTAGACAAGACTTGGTTTATTAATATTCAGGCCGGAGGTGTAGCACAAACATTAGAATTTATTGGTTTTTATGATGGGGAACACTATATCCTCTGCGGAGCTAGAAGCAGATATGAAATTCTTCTATGCTTAGCACAATCAATAAATGACACACATAGATATAGTATCCACTACAAAGAGTTAATGCACCTTACATTAAAAGTGTTCAAAAGAGATGTTTCTGACACACTACTATATGACGATCTATCAAAAGCATTAGGCGAATTAACGACTATACAAAGACAGCTAGTTAATGCAAATAGAGAAAGTAAAATAGAACAAGAAAAATATAAAGCAACTTTAGCAATAATATCAGAATCAATAGTAAATGTCGATGAAAATGGAACAATATTCTATGCAAATAAGAGCTTCTGCGATCTAGTAGAACAACCAATAGAAAATATAATTGATAAACACTACAATGCTTTTTTAATATTTTTGGATGAAGAAGAAAAAATATTAGATCTTAATACTCAAAATCTTTCAAAAACTAAATCAGAAAAGATTACACAAGTTAAATATTTACAAATTTACGATAAAGATGGAATTATCCCTATTGAATTGAGTATGTCAAGAATAGAATACTCAAACAAAAAAATGTACACTCTGACGATCAGAGATATTTCTCCTCAATTACAATTACTAAATACACAGAAACAATTAACGGAATTATCTCAATTGATAAATAAAATAATACGACATGACATAACAAATGCAATGGTTGTCATAGATTATGTATTTAGTAACTATTTACAAGAAAAAGAAGAACCTGACATTCAAATAGCATTTCGCGCTATAGAGAAAATATCCAAAATTCTGGATAACATGGCCCATTTAGAAGCACTAATATTTTCGAAGGAAGATTTGATACCATTTAATGTAAGAGAGACAGTAGAAAGCGTAATAAAAGATATTAATGTACCTGTCGAAATAATAGGAAATGGTGTAGTAATGGCAGATTATGCACTTTATTCAATATTTGATAATATAATAAGAAATGCGATAATTCACGGAGCAACACCAAAAATAACAGTAACAATAGAAGAGAGGTTCAAGAATTATATAATCAAAATTAG
>CAZEQQ010000069.1:6612-9965 GCA_964514425.1 uncultured archaeon | reverse complement strand
TAGAACTTTTCTGAAGTCAGCAAGGTAAACAAAGAAACCTAAAAAGAATCCAGAAAGAAAAAAGCAACCAAGGAAGGTCAAAAGACCTACAACTTGAACACTACCAGAACCAAAATGGATTTCTGCACCTTCAGGAACTAGTGGTATAACTAATACTCCAAATAATATGGGTAAAATAATAGCTGATAAAATAGCTAATGTATTCGCCAAAAACCTATTTCTTGTCATAAATATAGTAATGCTATCAATTATATAAAAACTTTATCTGAAAAAACTAATAAAAATAAAAAATGAAAAGAAAAAAGGTGTTATTTTCTTCTAAAAACTATAAAATTAACTGTAGCACAAACTGCTAATGATAGAACAAAGAAAGCAAGTGATCCAAATGATAATGGAACTGTAAGTTCAGTATCATCGTTATCATCGTTATCATCGTCATCAGGCACAGTATCATCAGAAATATTTACAGAATAAATAGTTGATTGAGCATCATTACCACTAGTGTCAATCGCATAAACATAATATTCAATCAATGCTCCTGCTTCAAAAGGTTCATTTATTGTCGCTTTATAATTCGTTGTTGAGAAAATCATGATAATTGTAGCCCAGCTACCCTCATCAATTCTATAATATAGAATTACTTGATGGAGAGCTATATTATCAGAAACTGAAGCTCTAACTACAATATTGTCATCTTTTTTAGGAGTGTTAGGACTATGTGAAACATTAGTGATAACAGGACTTTCTTCATCTAAGACAACTACAAAGTCAATTGTATTGCTTTCTGTTACATTATCACTAGAATCTACAGCATAAATGTAATAGAATATCTCAACCGATCCATCAAAAGCACCAATAGAGGCAGTATAAACAGAACTAGAGCTTGATTTTGTCATCTCGACTTGTATCCAATCTCCTGTGTTTACCCTGTAATAAAGATAAACTATACTTACTTCTACGTTATCTGTAACAGTAGCTGAAATGGTAATCTCTTGGTTTATTAGCGGAGTAGAAGGTGAATGATAAATGCTAGTAATAGTAGGAGCATCAGTATCGGGACTAATAGTGAAAGAATGAATCTCAGTTTGTACAGAATTACCTGAAGTGTCGTTAGCTACTATATAGAATTGGATGAAATCGTAGGCGTTGAAAGAACCAAAAGCAAAACTATAACTATCATCGTTTGCGGTCATAGAACCAAGAACCCAAGAGCCATTGTTAATGGAGTAAAATATAGAAACCATATCTAAAGCGAAGTTGTCAATAACTGTGGCCGTAACTATAATATCTTGTAGAGGATAAGGTATAGCTGGTGTAATCAGAATATCAGTAATTTGAGGGCCTTCTAAATCCATAGGATAGAAATCATTTGAGTTTGCTGATCCTTCGATTGTATAAGCAGCGCTACCACTCCAATCACTCCACTGATTACCCTCTAATAGAGTAGTATTATACCAATCATTGTTACTACCAGAATCAAGACCTTGAGAGCCAATGAAACCGCTATCTATTCGGTTGTTAGAGAAAATGTTATGATAAATTGTGTTATAAGTAGATCCAGATTGAAGAGAAACTCCAAACTCATAATTATCTTTTATAATGTTGTTCATGATACTACTATTAGAAGAAAACCAAAAGTAAATGCCTAATTCATTTTGTGTCAAAACATTTTCAGAAATAGTTAGATAAGTTGAATGTTGAACATCAATAGCACGCCAGAAATAGTTTGTAATAATATTTTGTTTAACAACAACAGAATGAGATTCCTCTATGTTAAGTCCTACATCAGCCCAATTGTTGTAATTGTCAATATAGTTGTAAGCAAATGTTATATTGGAAGAAAATTGGCAATAGATAGCTATACACTTGATCGATAAAAGTGTATTATCAATAATGGTTGAGTTATGGATATTACGGAAATACATACCTCGAGAAATTTCATCTAAAAAGTTGTAGCTAACAAAGACATTCTCCGATTCTATTACTACTATTCCTCTATTACATTTGTTAAAATAATTATTTGTTATTGTAAGAGATGTACAAAATATAGCATAGATCCCAATGTAACTATTCATGAGTTCTTGATTACTGATTACACTATTACTACAATTGACAAGTATTATCTGGTTGTAGAGAGAAGAATCTAGAGTTAAACCTGCTTCATGAATAAACCATCCAAGTAATTTGTCATTAATATAATTATTCGCAACTTGATAGTTAGAATACTCAGAAATAGTATATTCTTCTATATATACACCTGATTCAACTAAATTGTTAGAAGTGAAGTTAATAGCAGTAGAATCGGTAAAGTGAATTCCAAAACAATGACTGTTAGAGACAGAGTTGTTACTAACTGAAGCTGAAGACATATAGAGTTTTATACCTCTATGTACATTTATTAAAGTGTTATAGAAAATGCTTACAGAAGAACTAAAGATTACTTCCAAAGTCGGACACCATCCAGTACTATCCCCTATGATATTGTTAGCAATGTAAACAATAGAAGAAGAAGAAACTAGAATAGCTTTTTTGTTATTAGAGAAAGAATTGTCTTGAATTATAATAGAATTAGAGGAGAGGATATGGATCCCTTTATTGTTCCCGTTAAAGTTATTCGATTCAATAGTAAGAGAAGAACAATAGAAAGCAAAGATCCCTAAATAATAATTAGTGAAGTTTTGACTACTTATTGACGTATTAGTACAATTGATGAGAAATAGTTGACTATAGAAATTAGTGTTAATCACTAAACCATCTTGATTAACAAAATAACCAATAGGTTTAGTATTAAGAGTATTATTAGAAAAAGTATAACTCACATAGTCTATAAGTACACTTTCCTCAATTCTTATACCTGAATCAACTAAAATATTATTTGTTACTACAGAATCATGAGAATAAAAGAACTTTACTCCATAACAATAACTATATTCAATTCTATTGTCACTAACAGTTGTAAAAGGAGAATAGTTGATAAAAATTCCTCGATCTACATTTAACAAATGGTTGTATACTAAAGTAGAATTTTCAGATGAATCTATGTAAATAGAATAACAACCATAATTGTTTTCAATAGTGTTACCTGTAACTGTAGTAAAAGGACTATTTTCTACATTAATAGCTCTTCTATTATTGGAAAAGGTGTTATTTCCGATATAAATTCCAGTAGTATCTTGAATAACTATTGCTCGTTTACTGTTAACTAAAACGTTATCGGTAATAGATCCTGTATAATCGGAGATAGATGAAATAATTAATCCTCGAAAACAGTCAAACCCAGTAAATTCAATATAGCAATTAGAAATAACAAAATGTTTAGTGGTACCATTAATAGAAATAGCATAAAAAGCGTC
>CAZEQQ010000069.1:0-6602 GCA_964514425.1 uncultured archaeon | reverse complement strand
AATATTCAATCCGATAAGGGTCGATATCGGTTCCTGCACCCGAAAAACCATGAGAAATAAAATCTTCATCAGAACTTATTGTGATAGGATTGTGAGGGGTAAGTGAAGAACGTATAGAATCAAAATTTTGGAAGGAAGTGTAATTGCTGTTTTCAGAGACGGTGTTGCAATCTTTATCACAAGCACAAGCATCTAATTCAGTATCAGAAGAAAATAAGTTAGAATCTGAATCAAAAGACCTAGTGTCCAAATATTGACTGGTTTTTAAGTCAGAAGAAGTGTAGGTTGGATAATCATTTAAAAGAGTAAGAGAAGAAGGATATTCTGCTTTCATTAGCTCTTTTTGTTCATTTTCTTTAATGGAAAGATCATTAACATTTCCATCTGTTTCCGCTAAAACAATATTAGCTGAATATGCTGAAAAAATTAGCATAAAAAGAATCATAATTGTGATTGACCTCATAATTACAAGATGTAGTTTCCTATTATTAAATGTATCCGTGAAATACTAATCTCTTATAATCACTTCTAGGTAAAACTTATTGCTCAATAATGCTACATATTAGTGAAGAAATGAAAGAAAAGTAATAATAAACAGAAAGAGTGAATTTGTATGATGTCTAAAAAGTAACTTGCTTTAATGTCTATGAAAGATTGTTAAAAAATTGACTTTTGGATCTATTTTAGCATTAATAAGTTTGAAAGAAATATAAATGAAAAAGGAAACAATAAAAAAGTTGAATGAATTAAAACTTAATATTTGTTGCTTTAGATTGATAAAGAAAATCAGAGTAAAAACCTTCGTGGGGGGCAGCAAGGTCAACATTGAAGGTTAGCTGATTAAGAAAAACTTTTTTGATTGTGGGATCAATTAAATATTTCTTAACTTTGTGAGGGTCATCGGTTAAATAAGAAACGGAAAGAGAATCTTTAGCTAATTCATGAGATTCATATTCATGAGGTTTAACAATAGTACCAAAAGCAAAGGGATACTCATCATTACGGACAAGACTAGTTTCTTTAACTTCTAATAATGTAGGTAAAAGGAAAGCTAAATCGTCTTGAATAGATAAAAAGTCTTTAGAACCTCGACAAAGGGAAGTGATATCGTTGACTTCAGGGCTAATACGAGATTGAATGAAAGCATAAAGACTTTTAGCCTGATTGATATTCATAGCAGGAATAGTAGCTTGTGGATCAAGAGGATCTAAAGGAACAGAGGAAGACATCTTTTGAGCTAAATTAGAGATAAAATTGTCATAACCATTTGGAGTATTATAAATGATACCTGAAGCATTTATACATCCTCTACCTCCGTCTGCAGAAATAGATTCATAAGCGGTGCTTAAAGCTAAATCTAAAGAAAGAGAATCAATTTTGTCAAAATCTACAACAACTTTGCTACGTCCTGGACCAAAAACTTTAATCTTACTATCATCTCCATAAAGATCTTGCGTCCATTCAGAGCCAAAAACTATGCCTAAATCAGATTTACGTAGAAGCGAGTCGACAACAGAATGGTCTGTGACGAAATGAAACAAAGACTCGGAAGGAATTCCTGCTTCCCATAAAGCTTTACATAAACGATAAGACATAAATGGCTCTGAGGACGATGAACGAATGATTGTAGGAATCTTGAAGAGAGGAACAACTAAACCAAGAAGAGCGACAGCAGGATGATTACCAGGTAAGGCTATACCAACATTTCTACCACGAGGAGAATAACCAAACATAGTAGAACCTCTAAAATCAACATTGTTGTCGAAAATGTCAATATTACCAGTGGGACTGTTAGCTTCAAGAAAACGTTTAAGTTCACTTTTTTGGAAAAAATGTTTGGTTAACATCATAGAATTCTTGACGAAAGTAATAGGCATACCAGTAGCTAGTGTAATTAATTCTGACCACTCATCAATGTTAGTATTAACGCCTTGTATATCCATGTCTTCAAAAAAGATTTTTCCAGCTTCAACGTAGATAGAAATAAGATCGTCAATAGAAAGTTTTTGAAGAAGGTTATAGCCTCTCATTTTGTTGATAGGGATCGCCATCTGAACATGTAATTCAGGTGCAAAAGATACGTCCAGTAATCTTTCACCGTTGATACTGAACATTGGCTTTTTATCTGAGGATAAATATTCCTCACCATTTCTTAATAAAGGAAGGGTTTCTAGTGCCATGTCTGCATTCACTAATAAATAATAAAGTTTTATATTTAAAAACTTGATTTAAAAAGTTGCATTTTTTTTGCATATTTGTCAAATAAAATCTGTTCTCCCCTTTTCTTCCCCTATTAAAATTTGTTAATATTTCAATTATAACGTCTATAACTGTGTTTATCTCTATTTTTTAGTTTTATTTTACTCTTTTCGCTTTTTTTCTTTTTTTGAGAAGGGAAAAAGCTGACTCTTTGAGCCAGCTTGATGGTTTTTTTTTGAAAAAGAGATACAAATGTTTTGCAGACATGGGAAGGTATTCTTTTTCTTACTATCACTTCATAGTGTTTTCTCTATTAATTCATAAGAAAAAATGTGACAACTACTGAAATAAGGGTAAATGTAAAAGTAAAGATTAGAAGGAGTTTTATGACACCTTCCTGTTCTTATTTATCCATCTATTGTTTTCCTTGTCGTTCTTTTTTATTGGTTGTTTATTCTGATTTGCTTGTTCATCACATAGAAAATCGCTGTCATCCACAAGATTAGACCAACATGTAGAAGATCATTAGCGTTAAACCAAATTCCTTTTGTCCAGAGCAATTCAGGTATTGTTGAATAATAGAATCCAAAGTAACTGATCATCACTACCGCCATCCCTAACCATATTTTTATTAGTGAGCGTTCTATTTTTGCATTTGTTTTACGATAGACAATTACATTTTGGATCATCATAAATAGAAATGAAACGAATTGTAATAGCACCATCACTTCAAATGATAACATGAAAGGATTTACTAGTAGCATTCCTAGTGTTATTATTGTTAGATAAATCGCCATGTTTGCACTGGCATATATTCTCATTGCTATTTTTGTTCTTAAACTGCGCAATTTTGATTGTGCAAGTACCATACCATTTATACTTAATACCGTGAGAACTAAATAGACTATTTCCCACCATGTTGTCCATAGACATACTGCTCTGTTACTACACTTTAGTTCATAGAATAGCGCTTGGTAACTTGTTCCAGCTGCCATTGTTCCAATTCCCCAGATTATTAGAGCAACTCCCCATATTCTTACAAAAGATGATGTGCATAATCTTTGCTCCAATTTTTCTTCTCTAAGATTTTGTTCTCCTGATTTTCTCCCTTTATTTTCTAACAAAACACCTATGGTTATTGTAAGAATCCCTAGAATGTAGACTAGAATGCTTGAGCTTGGTTCTGCCCAAATCATTGACCATTCACCTATTTCAATTAATACCCACGGGTGAGTGTTCAAATATTGTTCTGGTGATATTGGTGGTTCGCTCAGAATTTGATCCAAGTTATTCCATAATACTAAGGTCGTTAAGAAGAATACGACTAAAATCCCATTTAATACATATAGTATTTTTAGGATATTCACACTAAAAGGCAGTTTTCGTTCATTCATTAACCAGTTAATCTTGTTGTTGTAAAAAAGTTATTGGTCTTTTTTTGCTATCTGCTCCAACCAATAGCTATGATTGTTTAAGACGTTTGCCAAATAAATATGATTCTGTTTATCTCACAATTAAAGGTACAAATAACTCTTCTGCACTTAATCCTCCATGAAAACCTATTAACTTTCTCAGATCTTCTTCTTCAGGTAATTGATCAACTAAAACAAAATTCTTTTTCATAAGCAATGTGTAATCAC
This sequence comes from uncultured archaeon, assembly GCA_964514425.1. Classification (GTDB taxonomy): domain Archaea; phylum Asgardarchaeota; class Heimdallarchaeia; order Heimdallarchaeales; family Heimdallarchaeaceae; genus CAZEQQ01. The sequence goes on along the minus strand of CAZEQQ010000069.1, from coordinate 2,763 downwards.
CTATTCTGTCATCTAACTTTTCATGTTTATTTCCTTTCCCTAATAGACCTGAATTAACTAATTCTGTAGATTTCATCATATAGCAGTATTCTTCTAAATCCTTTTTTACATATTTTTCAAACATTTCTGTTTTCGATGGTTTCACATAACAATAAATATTTCTTACATCTCCACATAATGGTAAACTTAAACTTGAATGTATTTCTCTAAATTCTTTTAGTTCTATTTTCTCTGGTTCTTTACTATCTATTAAGCCATGATCTGCAGTTACAATTATCTTTGTTTTCCCTTCGTCTATATCTTCCTCTATCGTTTCAATAAATACTCTAAAAATCTCTTCAAGTTCTTCAAAGTGTTCAATTGTTTTCTTATTATCCACTCCATCTTTATGGCAGTAAGTATCTATTCCAGGCCAATAACCCAAGAGAAATTGTGGATTGGTTTTATTGTTCCTCTTATTTTTTGTTGTTAAAGCAATTGCACCAAAAAAACTCTCTAAGTTTGATATTCCAACTTGATTTTTCTTTCCTATCATTTCATTACTATAGTGTGAATTAGTGATTTTGTGTGGCATAATAACTTTGTATTTTTCTATCCTCTTTGTTTCTGGTTCTAGGTTAAAGATTTTTTCTGCTGTTTCTGGTTTATCTATTAACTTATTCTCTAAATTCCTTGAGACAAAAGGCAAGAAAGATGAAACTATTCCCAATTCTTTGAGATGCATGAACCATCCTGTGACACCATGGGAAATTGGAGCTAATCCTGTATAAAATGAAGTCATTGCACTTGCTGTAGCTGTAGGATAAACTGATGTTATTTGTCCTCTTAGATGTTTCTTAAAAAGTGTATTTGAACCATATCTCTCCAAAAAATTCATCCCTAAACCATCTAATACCAATAACACAACATTCGTACAACTTTCTAATTCTGCTTGTTGCAACAATTGCAACTCTTGTTTTTCTGTTCTTATTCCAAATTTAGTGTATATCGTATTCATTAGATTAATTATTGACCCATTTTCATAATTGGGTTGATAAAATTCTTTTGGAAAATCTTCAGGCAATTCCATAAGTTATTTTAGTAGTACTTGTTTTAAAGATATTTCACCCAAGAAAGAAAAAAAATGTTCTGGTATAACTATTAAAGATACTCTAGTAACAACGATGACGATCTTTTTCCTTTTTTAACTTCATTACAATTAACGAAAGAATCAAGTAATACACATATACTCAGTCATCTTTATTTTTTTAGTTATTAGTTATTACTTCAAGTAATTGCTTCTACAATCAAAAAAATCTCAAGCATTAAAAGATTGCTAAAGTTTTTTTTAGTCTTCAAATTCTTAAGAATGGTAGAATAATACTATGATATAGTGATAGTTAAAAAACAAAGAAAAAGAAAAGAAGAAAGGTAATAAAAGAAAAAAGTACTGTAGTGTGTGTTGTTTCTTCTTCTTAATAAACTCCTAATGATTCATCTGTTTTTAATACTCTAATAGGATTTCTAACTCCATCTCGGTCTTTATAGTAACCTTTGCCTGAAATTAAAGTACCTACATCTCCATGTTGAATAAGAGCTGGAATAACACATTCGGGAGAGATACGTTGAGAAACTACAGTACCCGTTCCACCATACTCTACTCTAGTGTTAATGTCATTTTCATCTGATATAACAAACATATTCATTCTAGACCAAGGATAGTAGTCCAAATCATAATCCGTTGAGACAACTTCGCTTTGCATTGTTGGACCAAAAAGGCTTTGGCCGTAATAACCCGCAATAGGTAATTTCAGCTCTTCTTTGATCATTTTATGTGTTTCAGGGCTCATAGGTACGCCTCCGTGAACTAATCCTTTTAATGATCCTTTTTCTTTCATAGCGAGTATTTGCTGATACATTTTTTCTATGATTACACCAGTTGTAATAACAATACCTATGTTTGCAAACTCTTGCTTCACTAAATTAGCGACTTGAAAGTTCATAGTCTCGAGATAAAGTTTTGCTGCTTCTGGATTTTTCATCATAGAAATTTTAATGTATCTAGGATCTAAATCAATATGATACACAGGGCTTACATCTCTATCCCAGTATTTTATTACCCATTTTCCAGCCATATGGGGTCCTGTTGGTAGCATACTCAAAGCATAATGTTCACCATCTCTAGGGATTTTATGTAAATCCAGCATTTTAAGAGCTTCTTGACTGGCTGCAGGATAAGTGGGCGTATCAATATCATAAGGATCAAGGTTACCAGGCAATAAAGATGAATCATCTAGAAATATTGTTTTCTTTGGTGGTCCTGTTGTTCCACCTGTTTCTACGAAACAACAATAGCGTTGAGGATTTTCTTTCGCCCATTTTTTCGCCCATTTAGTTGTTGAATAAAAAACTGTTTTTCTAAAATCATCGGGATGAGCAGGGCCAAAATGCTCTACTAACTCTTCCCAAGTTCTTACATCTCCTTTTTTGACGTTTCTCTCTTTTGCTTTTTCAATCATTAAAGGAGAGCCTAATTCTTCATCTATTGCAATGTTTACACATTCTTCAATGAAGTCCATTTTACCATTTAGATTTTTTGTTTGTGTATTTACGTCTGTGCTCATGTCTGCGACACCTAACATATAATAATCAAATTTGTTTATAAAGGTGGTAAAAAATGAATTAAAAGCTCGAAAGTACTATCTATTTTGCTTTAGGTTGGAAAAAAAACTTTGACATTAAATACTCAAAACCAGAAAAATTAATCTAAAAGAGAAATAAATC
>CAZEQQ010000068.1:0-10005 GCA_964514425.1 uncultured archaeon | reverse complement strand
TATTCCGAGACCATGTTTCATACAAAAATCATACGATGTTTTATCATAGAAATACTCATTAACGACTTCAATGTAATCAATTCCCCAGTCCAAAAATTCTTTTAGAGAAGGCATATCGCGAGAGTACTCTTGGGAATACAGAAGATGGTTTAGAACAACTAACCCCCCTAATGAGTGAGTATCAGCGATAACCTTCTGTATCTCTTGTTCAGAAGGATAATATGTATAACTTGAAGAAGGTAAAATTGTTATAGCTTCATTTAAGTCAACATCTGGAGGAAATATCAAATTAGCATGGAATCGAATAGTTGTCCATTCTATCCCTGGAAGAACTTTAATAGTATCATTAAATTCTGAACGTGCGATAGAACGCATTTCTTCAATACCATCTATAGTATTATGATCTGTAAGAATAACTGCATTGTAACCTAACGAAATATGCCATAGAAGATTCTGCCTAGGAGTTAATTGACCATCAGAATATTTTGTGTGGCTGTGTCCATCAAGAAGAACATTCCATTCTGATTTGTTGTAGTCAGGAACATAGGAAAAATTATCCCAATCGGTGTCTCTGTAGATATATTTTGAAGGAGGTTTAAGCATTGTAGAAACAGCTAAAGTTATGACTAAAATAATGACAATAGATAAAATAAGAAGTTTAAGTAGTATTCTTTTTAGTAATTTGTTCATGTTCAACGTGTTAATAAGTTTTCATTTAAATTTTTGCTACAGAACAGAGTTATCAGGAGGTACAACCATCGAAACAATAATAGAAGAAAGTATTACTTTATTTAAAAAGGAATAGTAAATTTTAAAAAGCTTATCCATGTTAACCTATGTTGAGGTCTAATTAATGACAAGGGAAAACAAAGAGTTCGAGGAACTTGAAAATCTTTTTAAATTAATGCTTAGGAAAAAAACTAGCCGTGTAGATATAATCAACCTTTGTCAGCCGTTATTATTTTTGACTATTTTAACATTTAACTTCATTTTTCTTCTTCTTGCAATGAGCTAGAAGATTATCTTTCAGTTTTTATCTTCACTTTTTTCAGAATTAGATGATTCCTTAAAAATACTAAGAAAGTTAGTGATATTTTAGTTAGATAATGTTAAATAATAGTATTTTTAGTTATTTTCCATGAAAAAAGAGGAAAAAGAAACTATTGAGCAGATGAAAGTTTTTTCAAGTCCTCTAAGGAGAGATATCTTCAAAACTATTGCTCAAGGAAATATTTCTTTTACTTCTTTAAGAGAGGTTCTATCGTTAACTGATGGAAGGCTTTTCTTTCATCTTAAGAAATTAGATTCATACATTGAGAAGGATCAACAGAACTTCTACTGTTTAACAGAAAAAGGTAAAGTAGCCTATAATTCTCTCTTTCAATCTCACCACTATAATCATTTATTAACAAATGAACAGACTCAAAAGGGTATAACTGAAGACACATCCCATTTTAAAGAAGAGACCAATTCGTTAGATAAACAAGACACAAGTTTCCTTGATAAAATATTAAAACCTGATTTTTACTTCTATCTTTTTGGTACCAAAACAAGGAGTCTTTTAGAATTACATATTGTCTTAATCTTAATAGCGTGGTTATTTGCTATTTCAGACACTCATTTTAGTACTTTTGAAACTATAATACCAGGAAGTATTTTTATAAATTTTATTCTATCACTTTTTCATTGGTATTTTTATTTTCTAATATTCATTGTAGTTCTAAAATTATTAAAAATCAAATTTGACAGCCTTTTAGTGGGCATTGCAGTGTTAACTGGGTTAATACCATACATACTCTACTTACTTCCCATTGCAACAATATTCTACTTGAAGCTTGCTTTGTCTTTATTCTGGGAAACAATTATACTAATCTTATTTATTGTAGTAAAAGTATTTTCTTTAGTTGTTATGAGTCAAGGTGTTAGAATTGCTAGTTATTGTAAATTTTACCAAGCTTTTCTAATTTCACTATCTTTAGTCTTTGTTGATTATATATATCTAGTAGTCTCACTTTAGAAAAGTAAAGTGTAAACTTTGTAAGTATGAATGGAAAAAATAATAATGAGGTAAGCAGAAGGTTATATAGAATGAATGGAAGAAATAGAATTACTGTAGCTTTGTTTGTGATGATTCTCTTTGGAGGTTCATTAGCTGCAATGCTAACTATTCAACGTTACGATGAAATTCGTGATCAATTCAGTAATTTTATTGACATCTTAAAACCTGAAGATATTGATCGTTCAGAAGAAGTAGGGGTGTTTAATCTTTTTTACTCTTCTATCATAGAAAGTTCTAGTGCCGTTATGTTGAAAAGTAATAACTATTATCCACCAAACAATTCACTGACAATTAACAACATTTGGTTTACAATGACAGAAATAGAACTAATTGGGAGAGATATGCAGAATGGATCTATTTTTTCTTCTTATTTGGTTGTTGATTTAGTAGCAGGCATAGACTCTGAATTGTTATTTATCGCAACCAATGTAACAACAGGAACTTATGCACTTATGAAGGTGTATTACGAAAATACTGTTATCGTAAACACAGAAGAAGAAGGAAATGTTACTCTTTCTACAACAGAAAGAGATTTTTTTGTTCTACCCATCTTTGAAAAAAAGAATAAGGAAAAACAAACAGATATTGAAGTTAAAAGTTCTGAAGAGACTAATGTTGTAATAGCTTTTCATTCCCAGATCATTTGGCAAACAAATATGTTTGTTAGTAAGTTTTTTTGTTTTGTAAAAACAGACTAGCAGTGAAAAGAAAACATGTTAATGAACCCTCAATCGGGAGGGTATCATGTTTAGTGTATCACATGAAGGACATTTTATAACACCTTCTTCATTGACAGCATTTATATCCAAATATTCTCCACAGTTTCCTGCACAATACATGTCAATGAGTTCGGGTCCTTCTTTAACTCCTTCTAAAGCAATATTTATTTTAGGCAGAATTTCTTTGGTCATTTTCGTTTTTAGAGTATCAACATTTTCACCATATGTCCATATTGCAGCTTTTCCTGTTTTTTCTTTACCTGTAATTATTATTTCTACAATAGTCATATCTTTAGATCCCTTTTTTGATGAAATCATAAAATTTCCAATAAAACTATCATAAGAATCGACAGTTATGTTATCTTGTACTACATTGTAACTCGCAAATGCAGCTTTTATTGATTCAAAGGCTATTTTCGGTATAGATTGAAATTCTACAGATCTTCCAAAGTTTTCTAGATGGTCATTTTTTAATTCAATGAGCATGTCAATATATCCTTGTTCAATACTATCTATAACTTCAATCGCACGAAGTTTCCTTTTTTCTAGTGATGACACTAATAATTCACTTAACTCATTTTGGCTTTTTTTAAGTACAAAATACTTTGTTCCTTCCGAAGTAATTGCAGGGGGAACGGGTAGAGTAGTTATGATTTTAGCTTGAACAATATAAGGTTCCCTTAAAGTCGAAGGTACTACAAAACTCATATCAGCACCATAATCCAACACTCTTCCTATATTACCCTCTCTAATAATATTTGTCCAATTCCCTGCAGGTATATTAATTGTATTAGGAACAGCTAAATAAACCATATCCGCTGTTGGAGGTGCTGTAGTTACCATAATTTGAACTACATCGCCATCACCTAACTCTCCAGCGATTCTTTTATCTAAATAAACAAGATTTTCATCTCCATCCTGTTTTACTTCTGTTATTTCCGCAAATACGGAAGTTAACCTTCCAAAACTAGAGAAATAAATTAGTCCAAATCGTTCATTTTCTTTTAGTTCTAATTTGGTAGATTTGTCCAAAAGTAACCCTATTCCTTTTCTGAAGGTTAATCTTAAACTAGCTCTAATGACTTTCACATATTCTTTAAAGCTATAGCTTTATTTATATTTTTAGTTTAAATTTACGAGTTGTTACTACTAATCCAAAAAACAATTTGTGAAGTCAGATTCTCTCTTTTCTAGCTATAGAATCCACTATAGTGAGCCACACACTAAATTTTTGAAGTTCAAGTAAATGAGAAGATTAATGTAGTCTCATTATATTTATTGCATAGCGTCAATTTATAATGGTGTTATTATGAGTAGTATTTTTACTAAACTTGCAAATACTAGTAGTATACCTAAGAAAGTAAAATTAATAGCAGAAGAAATAAAAAAGACGAAAAGAAGTTTGGAAATAAACTCAAAGAACTTTCTTAAGTTAGAAGAAGAAATATTACGTAATCTTGAATCAAATAAGTTATCAAAAGTAAGTAAATTACTAGAAAAGAGAATGGAACTCAAAATGCAAATAGCAAATGAACAAGATCTTATTCCGCGCGTTATTATGGTTTTAGAAAGTTTTTTGCCTTTAGTTGGACTTAATAAAGTGAGCGATATTATTTCCGTTGATGCTGTATCTTCTGAAATTAAGCAAAAATTATCAATGGAAGAAGAACAAAGGAGAAGAGATAGAGCAAAGAAATTACTTTCATCTTTGGAACTTGATAACTCAAAAAGTGAGCATAGAAATATCCTATCATTCTTAGAAGAAAAAGTAGAAGATGAAAAAGAGAAGAAAGTAGAAGAAACAACCTTTACTGATGATGAACAAAAGTTAGCACAATTATTGAAAGGTTTGGATAGATTGGAAGAAAAGATTAAACATTTAGATTAATTAGATTTTTATTTGGATAGCATTGATACCAAATTAGAAGGGTTCTTATAAACTTCAAAATAGTAGTGTTATTCTTAACTAATGTGGCAAGAAGTCTCCTTAAGTAAGTTAGTTCTCTTATGAACGACAACTATACAAAAGCATATAATACTCAAACACACTTAGAATATAATGGTCGATTTTTCTCAGATTGAATTTTTACTCACAAAAGGACAATTGGATCAAGTTTTAGAATCTATTGACAAAATTGAAGAAGAGAGTAAGAATTTAGAGCAATCATCTTTAAGGCAGTGGTTAACGCTCTATAGATATAGAGTTGCAATAAAACAGGAAAAACATCAGGAGATCATAGAAAAGTTAGAAAATTTATTGAAAAAAGTAAAAGAAGAGAAAAAAGATAAAATTTTAGAATTAGAGATTAATCTTTCAATTATTGACATTCATCAAATTTTAAATAATGTAGAGGTATCTTTTGAGAAACTTCAGACTATTGAACCAATTATTCATGAAAATAGCGATGATAATAAATTTATCAAAGTAAAAGCAAAGTTCAATGAGTTCTTTGCAGATTATTTATTTAGAATTGGTGATACAAAAAGAGCTATAGAAAAAGCTATTAATGCTAAAAATATTTATGCACAGATAGGTAAAGATCTTAATCTTGCAGAAATTTCAAATAAATTAGGTGCCTATTATTTTCAGTTTGGAGATCACGATGCATCTTTATCTCATTTTCGAGCTGCTTTCCAAGTTTTTGTTTCTAATAACATGAATTATCACCAAAGTGTGGCATTAGGAAATATTGGAACCATTTATCATGTTAAAGGACAACTAAAAATGGCTCTTGAGTATTATGAACAATGCTATCTTATTAGAAAAGAAACTGGAACACCAAGACAGTTAATAAACGTATTAAATAACATTGGTCAAGCTCAAATGCTGAGAGGAAAATACAACCTTGCAGAGAAGTATTTTAACGAGTGTTTAGATATCTGTTCATCCTCCGACATGATACAAGAAAGAGCAGTTACTTTACAAAATCTTGGTGATTTATACAGACAAAAACACAACATAAAGGAAGCAGAAGAAACCTATCTGCAATGTTTATCTATTTTTAAAGAAAAAAAACTTTTATTTCGTTTAACAGAAATACTTTCGGTACTTGTTTATTTGAATGTTGAGGAAAATAATTTAGTAAAAGCCAAGAGTTATTTTCAAGAATTGCAAGAATTATTAGGTGAAAAACAAGAGAAATTGTTCAAACATTTACTATTAAATTCAAAGGCTATGATATTATTTGGTGAGAATAAAAAAGAGGAATCAAAAGAAATATTTCTCCAAGTTATGAAGGATGACGTAGCTTTTTATCAAAATAATTTTTTTGCTGGTCTTAAGTTGATAAAAATTGAGTTGAGTTTACCTCAGCAGATAGAAGGAATAGAGACTCACCTCACCATTATAGACAAAATTATTGAAGATTTATACTTGATATCCAAAAAGCAAAAATCTCCTCTATTACTTTTCTTTGTTAACTTATTAAAAATCAAATATTACTACATTATGGGAAGATTTGACTTGATTGAACACTTCCTTAAAGAAATGCAAGTATATCTTGTAGAATTTGATAGTCAAAAATTCAACGAAATTGTAGAAAAAGAGGAAGAATTATATCATGTTCTCAGACAAAATTATCAGGATACTGTAAAAGGAAAAGATAACAAACTCAAACTAATTGAGGCGTCAAAGATAAAAGAAACAGTTGAATTCTTGAGTTCGTTAATTCATTAGATACTAAAATTAAATAACTCTTGACCGTTTTTCCAATAAAGTTTTTCAAGTTGTTCTTTGGTCAAGTTCAGTCCGGTGATTGTAGTTTTATCATCATTGTCAGGGTCAGGTATAGGGAAATAACATTCTTTGATATTTGTTTCAAAAAGTAGCTGATAACTATCATAGCGGTGAATATAGTATTCAGGTATTGGTTCTCTGTCTGAACGACCAGCCACAAGATCAGTTCCAAATAGTATGCGATTGGAAAAACGTGAAAAAAGTGTCAACGTTTCTGTTATTCGAGAAGAAAATTCTCTAACCATCCATTTTGCAGAACCAGTATCAACATATAGATGAGGAAATTGCTCAAATAATCTCATTAAATTTGAAGGATATTCAGGTTGTCCAGCCATGTGAGCACAAATTACTTTAAGTTTAGGATGTTTTTTCAACACATTTTCGAAAGATTGTAAATGTTCTTTCTTTGTTCCATATTTCGAAGGAGGTTGATAGCGAGATAAATACATTATATCAGGGTCACTTATATGGAGCAATAAGGTCAAATTTAAATCCTCAACACGTTCGAAAAAAGGATCTAATGAGGGTGAATCCAGCGTATAAGTGGTTAGATTAGAAGATAGATCCCAATTAGTAGGAATTCTATCAATCCATCTTGGAGCAAACCATGCTTTAACAACAGGAAAATCTCCCGCATAAGCATCATCTATAGTTTTTAGTCCTTCTTTTTGTTTGTTCTCAAAGAACTCTTTGAAAGAGAGAAATTTAGCAAAAATGAAGTAGTTTGGAAATTTTTTTTCTAGTTCTTTCTTTTCTTGTTCACTTCTTACTATCCCCAACATCTTTTGTACATTATATTTTTTGGCATAAGAAACCATTTCTGAAGTGTCCTTTATTGAACCCAGGTGTGTGTGTGAATCGAATTTATAGCCTTTATAGAAAGTATCATTATTATTTTTTAATGCCAAATTAAAATCTTCTTTCATTCTAAACCAAAACAGAATGTAACGGAATATTTTTAAGATTTGTCGTTTGAAAAAAATTTTTAAAGAATTAAATAGTATATTCTGTCCAAAGAAAATTCAATTTGACTTAAAATTCCGCAAGATATATTGTTTCAGATATTGGTTGCTATTTTTTCAACCTTTATTAATTGCTTCTAGAACTATCGAAATATTATTAATAAAAATAGTAATATTGTAGCTATGAGTGGCGATTTGATATTCAACATTGCGTTAAAGTCCATGTCTCGTTCAATTCACCATAAAGTTGCAGTAGAAGCTTTAGGATTAATTGATGACAAATGGAAAAGATTGTTTCTGAAAGAAGTTCAAATTTACTTGATAGGAACAAAAGAACCTGATAAAAAGTTTAAGGATTTTATGAATCATGTTTATCATGTCCATCAAGATTGGGGAGGAGCTCCAAAATCTATTAAAAAATGGTATGATAAACTTGTAGAGCAAATCAAAGAAGAAAACTGGAAAGAAGCAGTGTACACTGCAGGAATTCTTTCTCATTACTATATCGACTTATATCATCCTTTCCACACTGCACAAACACCGGAAGAACCCCATATGCATGCCTATACTGAGTTTGGTGGAGCAGCCATTTATCAAAACAAACTCCGACCTTTGTTAAAGTTAGGAGATGTAGAATTGGTTTCAGATCTTGTTACATCATCGAAACAATCAGCGAAAACATCACATAATCACTATGTGGATTTCTTAACAAAATTTGAGATGAATAAAGCTGCTGGATCTAAATGGGGTTTAGCCTATAGTGAGGAACTAATATCAATTACGGCGGATTTACTAAGTCAAGCAACAACAGGTTTCGCTAGTATACTGCATACAGCAATAGAAGAATCTAAAGTTAATCCTCCTGAAGTATCTTTAACAGTTAAGTCGTTTATTGAAGCTCTAAAAATACCAATCTATTGGATTTTAAGATTAATGGACAATAACGAAAAAAAGCAGATTACAGCGGCCATGGAGAAAGAATATGAAGCAACCGGACAGGTTTTCAATACTCTTTCAGAAGACGATAGAACTGTGACAATAGAATATGATAAAGCAAAAAAAGAAAATAAGGGCTGGATTGATCATCCACAACTTGAAACACAAAAAACTACAGTAAGTGAAAAGCAAGTTAAAACAACAACCAAAGAATCTACAACTAAAGCTGTAAAAAAAGATAAAGTTGTTAAATATAATTTAGCCCATGAAGACGATATTAAAGATGCACCAGAGATAGGTCAAAAAACAGCAGAGCGGTTAAAGAAAATAGGCATTAATACGGTTAATGATCTTCTAGCAAATACACCAGAAACGATTGCAAAGAAATTAGGTTTAAGTTATATTAAAGCTAAAGATATTGAAAGATGGCAGATAGAATCAGAACTAATGACAGTCATAGCAGATATAAGAGTACATGATGTAAGAATTATGTATGAATTAGGTATACGAAAAAAAGAAGACTTAGCAAAGAAAGAAGCCAAATCTTTACTTGTTGAAGCCATAAATGCAGCCAAAAAATTAGGTGACAGAGTAGTAGCTGAATCTTCTATGCCTACAGAAAAAGAAATGAAAGAATGGATTGAGAAAGCTAAAAACTAGTTTCCTTTTTTTGTTTTAGTTACTCTAATAATTTTCCTAGAATTTTTGCCCAATCTTTGATTTTTTCCCAATCTCTGTTATCTACTTGATTTTCATGTAATCTTGCTAGTACGCGACGATCAAATAAATCGGGTATTTTTTCTTTGGGCACTCTACCACCAAATGCTTCCATACTAACAGGTTTGATTTGTTCATATTTAGAAATGACTTCAACGACATATTTTTGTAGTGCCTCATCATGTTTATCAGGTTCTCCTGCATAGTGAGATGATACAAAAACAGCAATTTTTTTATCTTTAAGTTCTTCACGACCTAGAAACTTTTCTGCATTTTCAGTCCAAGCACCATATTCTATTCCAGTGCCAAGGATAATGTTATCATACATGCTTAAATCTGGACAGCTTCTGTATTCTTTTAAGTTAAATATTTCTACATTATGATTATATTCCTTTTCTAATACAGATGAAATTTCTGCAACAGTTTCTTCTGTGGCGTGATAACGAGTTCCATAAACAATTAAGGTTTCCTTTTTTTGCAATTTTATAACCTCGATATTCCTATGTAGATTATGTAGACTATTAAATTAATCTTTCTTAACAATTATGGTTTGACTTAAAAATACTCGTAACAAAATTCTTTCAATTTTTAGACTTCATAACACCCAAATATATTATAAAAAGTAAGATTATATTTGATTCTAGTCGCTAGTTAGAAGAGTACTAGTAGCACTTTCGGGTTATAGCTGTTAGGGGAAAAAATAACAAAGAGTTGTTTTTCCATGGTTTTAAAGAAAAAATTAGAATCACACACAAGTTTCTCCATTCTACTCTTTTTAGTGCAATATAACATAATTGAGAAACTAAAAAGGGCATAGAAACGGTTTAACAAAAGTAAATTAAGATTAAAGAGTAATTTTTTGGAATAGGTAGGTAA
>CAZEQQ010000067.1:0-10076 GCA_964514425.1 uncultured archaeon | reverse complement strand
GACCAGATACGATCACTACCATAGTCAACCCTAAAAGTATAGTTCTCTCCTAAACGAATATTAGTGAAAGTGGCAAAACCAGTAGAGTTAGTGTTTGCCCAACGATTAGTATAAGCTCCGTTCTCTCTAAAAAGATAGACACGAACATTAGTAAGAGGGACAACAACTCCATTATGGGTGTAAGTAGCATTAGCATAAATCGTGCCAAATTCAATACTTGTAGGAATATAGGTTATTAATCCATTTATTGCTGTAAAAAAGTCAGACCAGATACGATCACTACCATAGTCAACCCTGAAAGTATAGTTCTCCCCTAAACGAATATTGGTGAAAGTGGCAAAACCAGTAGAGTTAGTGTTAGCCCAACGATTAGTATAGGCACCACTCTCTCTAAAAAGATAGACACGAACATTAGTAAGAGGGACAACAACTTCATCTTGAGTATAAGAAACTTCAGCGTAAATCGTGCCAAATTCTATGCCAGAATCGATGTAAATAACTAAGTCATGGATTGCTGTAAAAACGTCAGACCAGATACGATCACTACCATAGTCAACCCTGAAAGTATAGTTCTCCCCTAAACGAATATTGGTGAAAGTGGCAAAACCAGTAGAGTTAGTGTTAGCCCAACGATTAGTATAGGCACCACTCTCTCTAAAAAGATAGACACGAACATTAGTAAGAGGGACAACAACTTCATCTTGAGTATAAGAAACTTCAGCGAACAAGCTCCCCATATCGACTATGACGTCTATTACACTATTATGTGCTGCTCCAAAAATATTGCTCCAAAACTGATGACCGGCATAATCTATCCTAAATGTGTAATTACCTCCACTAACATCAATGAATGTGGCTATACCCGAAATATTAGTAGTTGTTCGTGTTATGTAATTTCCATTTTGTGCGTAGAGATTAGTTGTAACACCTGATAATGTGTTACCAGCTCTATCTTTTATATTAGCATAAATTTTCCCTCCTCCAATATTTATTTCTATATAATCGTAATCAGGATAAGTTATATCGGGACTATAATAAAACATTCCTCTATGAACAGCTTGAATCTTATAATTCCCCCCTTCAACCAAAAGAGTAGCGATACCTTCTTCATTAGTTTGTGCTGACCGTCCTTGATAGTTTCCAGAGCGGTCATAGAGATTTACCGTTGCTCCTTGAATAGATGTATCTTCAGATAAAACTCTCACAGTTAACCTTCCTGATGTTGAAGGAGCAAGAGAGACTAACGTTTCACCAGGATGAATAAATAGGTCTGAATAGTATAATCCTGCTCCATCAGTAGCCCGTGCATAGAATTTTCCGGGATATAAATAATTTGTCGATAACCCTTGATTATCTGTTTTGCTTCCCGAATAAGCCAGTTCATCCGAACTATAATAGAAATTCACATTAGCACCAGTGATGGGTTCAAGTGATGTATCTTTAAACTCAATAGTAACAGGATCACCAAGGATATAGTCAACATTTGCTAAAGTAAATGTCCCAATAATTACTTCATCATTAAATACAGTTATTACTAAAACTGCATTAGATTCAAGTTCATCAATATCATCTTGTTCAGCATAGAAATAAGCATTTTTCGAATCCTTACTTTTAATTTCTAAAGGTTCACCTGTTAAAGGTACCCAATTTGTTTGAATAGTATCTTCACTTTTCGTTGCAGCAATTATCATGTGTGACACTTGTGTGTCAGTTGTGCCAAAGTTTTCTAATCTAAGAACCACAAAATCGCACTTTCCATCACGATCATAATCATAAAATGCGCTTTGATGTCTATCTAAGTTTAGTATAGGCTGATATTCAGGTGTTAGCATAGGCAAAACTACAATAAACACCATTGCTGCCGATGCAAGAACGAGACCAATAATGATTATTGTTGCTACAACAGGAGAAACACCTTTTCTTTTTACATTAACATATAGACTCTTCTTTACCATTAATATCCCCTTAAAGATTAAAATGTTCTTTTAGTTTACTTTCTCGTTCCTATGTTTTTAATATTGTGTTAGTCACAATGGCTAGAGGTCATAAAAGTTTAATATTAAGCATAAGTAATAACTAAAAGCGATTAAAAATTTAAGTTTAATTAAAAAGAAATAAGAGGTTTTACACCTCTTATTAATCAAACATTTAGTGTTAGAAAGAGAATATTTGTTTTTATAGTTACTTGAGGGCATAGGAAAAAATTTCTGATTACTATGCTTGTAACATTATTGCTGTTTACGTATAGTGGAGAGCTACCTGGGCTAACATCTATCTCTATCTCAAGTCCATAAACAGCAGTGAACACTTCTGACCAATGTTGCCCACTATAGTCGGCTCTGAACCTATAATTCTCACCTAAAGGTGCAACACTAAAAGTGGCAATGCCATTAGCATCTGTTAAATTAGATTTACCCGTATAAGTTCCACTCTCAGTAAAGAGATAAACACGAACACCTACAATAGGTACACCATTGTTCAACACTTTTGCATAAATACCTCCACCTACGTCAATATCAACGACTAAACCATACTCTGATTCAAAAATGGCAGACCAGATTTGATAGCCACTGTAATCGGCTCTAAACTTATAGCTCTCACCTAAGGGAACAACATTGAAGGTAGCAATACCTGTAGCATTAGTTAAAGAAGATTTACCCGTATAAGATCCACTCTCGGTAAAGAGATAAACACGAACACCACTAAGAGGATCACCTGAACCATCAAAGACATGAGCATAGACACCTCCACCCACATTAATATCAACGACTAAACCATACTCTGCTTCAAATATCCCTGACCAGATTTGATAGCCACTATAATCTGCACGTATTTTGTAAGTTTGATTTAATACCACTGCTCTAATTTCTGCATAACCAGTTGCATTAGTAACGGCAGATTTCCCTGTATAGCTGTTTGTAGAGGTGAATAGATAAGTTCTTATTCCAACTATAGGGTTCCCATCCCCATCAACTACATGAGCAAATACTGAACCACCTACACTTACATTGACTATTTTATTATGAGTGGGTTCAAACACTTCTGACCAGATTTGATAGCCAGCGTAATCAACTCTTACTTTATAATTATTGACGGGTACAATGGTTTTTATTAACGCAAATCCTGTAGAATTAGTAGTAGCTGATTTTCCAGTATAACTATTACTTTCTGTGAATAGATAGACTCTAACACTTGAAATGGGTAGTCCAGCCCCATCGTTAACTTGTATGAAAACATCATTTCCAACATTTACGTCTATCACACTATTTTCTGCTGCTCCAAACGCATCACTCCATATCTGATATCCTGAATAGTCTGCTCTAAATTTATAATTTCCACCAGAAACAGAAGTGAATGTCGCTAGACCTGAAGAGTTTGATGTGGCACTTCTTCCGGTGTAGGAATTAGTTGCTGTAAACAGATAGACTCTTATTCCTGCTATAGTATTATTTCCTCCATCTATAACTCGACAATAGATGGTTCCTCCTCCAACATTTATTTCAACATATTCTTGATCCGGATAAGATATATCGGGGCTATGGTAATATGCACCTAAATAATAAGCTCTAACTTTATAATTTCCAACAGATACGGAATATTTTGCTATACCTTCGTCATCAGTTACTGCAGACTGTCCTAAATAGTTTCCATAAAGATCATATAAATAGGTTGTAATTCCAGCTAATGGAACAGAAGAGGATAAAACTTTGACTTCTAAAATGCCACCAGAAGTTTGCAATGGAACTATGCTTTGTCCAGGATGCAAAAATATGTCAGTAGAATATAATCCTACTCCATCAGTTGCTCTGGCATAATACTTTCCTGGATATAGATAATTTGTTGACAAACCATATCCATCTGTTTTTTCCCCACTATACGCAAACTCTCCACTACTATAATAGAAGTTAATATTTGCTTCACTTATTGGGTTTAAGGAGGAGTCCTTAAAGTCTATTGTAATTGGATCACCGGGAATATACTCAACGTTTGCTAAAGTAAACGTCCCAATAATTACTTCATCATTAAACACAGTTATCGCTAAAGCTGCATTAGATTCAAGTTCATCAATATCATCTTGTTCAGCGTAGAAATAAGCATTTTTCGAATCCTTACTTTTAATTTCTAAAGGTTCTCCGGTCAAAGGTACCCAACTTGTTTGAGCAATTTCTTCACCTTTGGTTGCAGTGATAGTCATTACTGTTATGAGTGTATCACTTACTCCGAAATTTTCTAATCTAAGAACCATAAAATCGCATTTTCCATCATGATCATAATCATAAAATGCACTTTGATTTCTATCCAAGTTTAGTATAGGCTGAAATTCAGGTGTTAGCATAGGCAAAACTACAAAAAATACCATTGCTGCTGAAGCAAGTACAAGACCAACAATTATTATTGTTGCTACAACAGGAGAAACACCTTTTCTTTTTACATTAACATATAGACTCTTCTTTACCATTAATTATCCCCTTTTGTTTACTATTGACTTTGTTTCATATTAATCTTGTGTTAGTATCAACGCTTATGGGACTTGAGAACACTGTATTTTCATTTTTATTCCTTTTTCGTTTTAGAGATAGCTTTTTTAATCTTCTTTTCCTTCTTTCCTCAATATGGTTCACTCGGAGTATTCCTTTATTGATGATGTGTCTATTGTTTTAGCTGGAGCAGCTGGACAAGGTATACAATCAGTTGAAACTATTTTAGTTAGTTTATTCAAAAAGAGTAATTATCATGTTTTTGCCTCAAAAGAATACATGTCTCGTGTTAGAGGCGGTGTTAATTCTATAGAAATTCGAGTCTCTTCTAAGCCTGTTTCTGCTTTTATCAATAGAATAGATTTTTTTGTTCCTTTATCTAAAGAAGCATTAGAGAGAAAGTTTCTAAAATCCCGGTTGACTAATCATAGTGTGATAATAGGTGAGAAAGGAGTTTTGGGAGAGACTACTTCAGATTTGTACTTCATTGATATTCCTTTTACCCAGTTAGCTTTAGAAAGTGGAAATAAGATCTATTCTAATGTAGTTGCTGCTGGGGTATTTGCTTGTTTCTTTAAGATTCCTTTTACTTTGATACGAGAATATATTGAGAACTTTTTCAAAGGAAAAGAGGTTAAGATTATATCAGAAAACGTTCAAGCTGCAAAAAAAGGATATGAATATGCTCATACTCTTCTCAATGAAGGTAAACTTGCTATTTCTCTTTCTTCAGATAGTGCTGTAACTGATCAAATTATTTTGAACGGTGCAGATTCAATTGCTTTAGGAGCTATTGCGGGAGGATGTAATTTCATTTCCTCGTATCCTATGTCACCTTCTACTGGTGTTTTAATGTTCTTAGCTAAACATGCTCTTGATTTTGATATAGTTGTTGACCAAGCTGAAGACGAAATAGCGGCTATTAATGCAACTATTGGTGCGTGGTATACTGGTGCTCGAGGTATTGTTACTACTTCTGGTGGCGGTTTTGCTCTTATGACCGAAGGTATTTCTTTATCTGGAATTACTGAAACACCTGTTGTAGTCCATTTAGCTCAACGTCCTGGTCCTGGGACAGGTTTACCGACACGAACTGAGCAAGGTGACCTTAATCTTGTTCTTTATGCGGGTCATGGTGATTTTATTCGTGCTATTTTTGCTCCTGCAACTATACAAGATGGGATAGAATTAACACAACTTGCTTTCAATTTTGCTGATAAGTTCCAAATCCCTGTATTTGTTTTAACAGATCAGTATTTCGTAGATACTTATTACAACACACCAATGTTTGACATTCAGAAAAATGTTGTTGAGAAACATATTATAGAAACCCAAGAGGATTACAATCGTTATACTTTTACTGATACAGGTATTACTCCTCGTGGCATCCCTGGTTTTGGTAAAGGTTTTGTTGCTGTCGATAGTGATGAACATGATGAACTTGGTCGTATTACTGAAGATCATGACATTAGAGAGAAAATGGTAGAAAAGAGATTTTTTAAAAAGAAGAAATTAGTTAAAGAAGCTGTTATTCTCCCTACTTTTGTAGGTTCTTCCAGTTATGACACACTTATTGTCAGTTGGGGAACAACCTATTCTTCGATTTCTGAATCATTAGGGAGATTAAATGACCCTACTATAGCACATCTACACTATAAACAAGTTTTCCCCTTACATCCTCTTACAGAAGAATGGCTGAGGAAAGCAAAAAAGGTTGTAGTGATCGAAAATAATGTTACGGGTCAATTTGCTGATTTAATTCAACAAGAACTAAACATTTCTCTCTCTCATAGGATTCTAAAATTTGATGGATTAATGTTTACAGTTGAAGAGTTGGTAGAGAGAATTAAAGAGGAAAAAATTCAGGAGGTCTTAAAATGAGAAGCAATTATGATATGGAAGAAATTAAACCTGCATGGTGTCCTGGTTGTGGCGATTTTTCTATTCTTAAAACAGTCAAGCAAACTCTTGATGAATTAAATCTTCCTCAAGAGCAAGTTTGTTTTGTAAGTGGTATTGGGCAAGCAGCAAAACTCCCACAATATCTTAAAGTTAGTTATTTCAATGGTCTTCATGGTAGAACCTTACCTGTAGCCACAGGAATAAAACTTTCTAATCCCGAATTAACGGTTATTGTTCACTCTGGTGATGGGTGTTCTTATGGTGAAGGTGGTAATCATTTTATCCATACAATTAGAAAAAACCCAAATATCAAGGTTTTCGCCCATAATAATCAGATTTATGGTTTAACTAAAGGTCAAACTTCTCCTACGACATTAAGGGGACAAAAAACGACTAGTTATCCCCGAGGTTCAGTGTCCGAGCCTTTTAATCCGTTAGCTGTTGCTATAGCCTTAGATGCTTCTTTTGTTGCTCGAGCTTTTTCTGGAGACTCTGAACAAACAAAAGAGATAATGAAAAAAGCTATTCAACACAAAGGGTTCGCGCTTGTTGACATTTTCCAACCTTGTGTTTCATTTAATAAGTTTAACACGTTTAAGTGGTATAAAGAACATACCTATTATTTGGATGAAGCTCACGATGTCAAAAATAGAGAAAAAGCCTTCAATTTAGCGATAAAGACAGATAAATATCCACTGGGCATATTTTACATTAACGACAATAAAAGTGTTTTAGAGGATAATGTTGGAGTTTATGATGTCAATAAGCAACCTCTCTATTCTCGCTATCCTAACTATGATAAAATCGAAGAATTTCTTTCTAAATACAAATAATGGAATGTACATAACAAATTTCGTCCATTCCTTCTGACTTTTTTTCTTTCGAAATATTCTTGAACAATATAATATCTTATCCTTATGGTTGAAAAAATAGCCTTTATTGGAGGGTCAGGCATCTATAGTTTATTCCCAGGAGCAACAGAAATAGTTGTAGATACTCCTTATGGTAAAGTTAATTCACTTACAAAAATCGAACAAGAAAATAAAGAACTCTTCTTCCTTCCTCGTCATCATAAAGACCATTCTGTTCCTCCTCATTTGGTTAATTATCGTGCTAATCTTTTTGCGCTCCATCAACTGGGTGTTGAAAAAATCATTTCAACAAATGCCGTAGGCACTTTAGATTTGAATATTCCACTTGGTTCATTTGTTATTCCTGATCAATTCATTGATTTTACTAAATGTCGTCCTTCTACATTTTACGACGGTTCAACAACGATTTCTTTTTCTGATCATAGTGTTCGAAAAGGTGTATTACATATTGATTTTACTGATCCTTACTGTCCTAACGTGAGAAAAAAACTATTTGAGGCGATTCAACATATTGGAGAAAAGCCTTTCTCCAATGGTGTTTATGTTTGTACCGAAGGTCCACGCTTTGAGACACCTGCTGAAATCAAAATGTATAAAGGAATGGGTGGAACAATTGTTGGAATGACATCTGTTCCTGAAGTGGTTCTTGCACGCGAATTGAAAATATGTTATGCTTCTCTTTCTATAGTAACTAATTTTGCTGCAGGATATCAAGAAAGTGTGAGTCACGCAGAAGTATTGGAGTTATTTGATAAGAGAATAGACACTGTAAAGATGGCATTATACCAATATATTACTAGCGATAAAGAGGATTATTCATGTAAATGTAAATTATATTAATTGTATTACTATTTTTTTGAATTATTTTCTTTGTTTCTTTGTTTTTAGACCGTCTATTTTTATTTTACTTATAAATAGTATCAAGAAAACACTACATAGATTTAATAACATTTATAAACACATAAAAGTGCTGTGCTTGAAGTAAGTATAGAGTGAGAACTTATGACCGATGAAATAGATTATGGAATAATCATCCAAAATGTTGTAGCTTCTATCAATTTGTACACGACTATTGATTTAGTTACAGCTTATCAAACTCTTATTGACGAGGATGACCTCTTTGTTAGTTATAACCCTGAAACATTTCCTGGTTTGATCCTTAAAATCAAAAAACCCAAAATTTCTAGTTTAGTATTCAGTTCGGGTAAATTAGTTTTAACCGGAGCAAAAAGCGTTGAAATGGTTCACGAAGGTGTTCAACAGATGACAAAGATTTTAAGAGGGGTAGGAACGAAGATAACTTCTGAGCCTGATATTACAGTTCAAAACATCGTAGCAAGTGGCCACTTTAATAAACGTACGATTAATTTAGAATTAGCTGCCTTATGGTTAGATCACAGTATGTATGAACCCGAACAATTTCCAGGGTTAATATATAGATTAGCAGAACCTAAAACTGTGCTACTTCTTTTCCAAAGTGGTAATCTCGTTTGTACAGGTGCTAAGACCGAACTCCAAGTTCGTCAAGCTGTAGAAAACACATACAACACTCTTGATGAAATCAATGCATTTGATTTCTAACTCTTCTTTTCTATTTTGTTTAACAAAGAAATTCTTGAAAAAGTATTTCTTATTTTTATTTTGAAATTATTTTTCGTTAAGTAGAATTACAAGCCTTTTAGCAATTGTGTAAATCTGCTACTTTGGGGGATTTTTAGCACTCACTTCTTTGTGTGTTTATTGCTTCTTCCATTCTTTCTGTGAAATCCCAGGTAAAAGTTTTTTCAATCGTTAATTCTATGGCTACCTCTTTTTCGATATTTCTCATGAGATATTCATACAATTTAGAATCCGTCTTGACATTATACCTCTCAAATAGTTTTTTTAGTATCTCTTCACCTTTTTCTTTATCAATTCTCGCATTACCTTGTATTCTAACGCCTTTGTATGGAGGTTGTTCTGTTGCAATTTCTACTGAACACTTTGAGTTATTTTTTAAATATTCCACAACTTTAGCAGTTTCTTGTGTTGCGAAGTATATTTTTCCATTTTCTTTAATATACCATAGTGATAGGACTACAGGCCAATTATCTCTGTTTATACAAGCTAGTCTTGCTGGAATTCGCGCATTAGCCATAAATTCTTCAATGTTTTTCATATCTATCACTATGTAACTTATCTTCATTTATTTTGTATCTTTCTATTATTCAATAAATACTATCTGACTTTTTTAGTGCTATTTCCATTTTTCTTATCTACGCTTCTCGATAAATATTAATAGTTCTATCCAATGTACTATTTATGCAACATAGAATCACAAAAAAACAACCTTTGCTCAAAGAGGACGGTACTCTTACAGAAGAAGGGTGGAGTACAGAGTTATTGTTAGAATATGATCGAAGCAAAATTAAAGCTCCTTGGTGGAGAATAAAAGAATGGGATTATTATTATGTCCTTGATTCTGAGAGAAACTACGGATTGACTTGTACAATGTCTGATTTAGGGTATATTGGTTTATTTGCTGTTGCATGGTTAGACTTTAATAAAAGAGAGTTTACACAATTTGATCAACTTATCCTTTTACCTCGAGGTAAAACAGGTTTTCCTTCTGATTCTTCATCGGGGGTTATTTCTTTTGAAAACAAAAAACTTGCTCTAACTTTATCCTATAATTTACCTTCTAGAAAGATTTCTATCAATGCCCCATCTTTCAAGTGTTTTGATGGAGAAAAAGGTTTAGAAGCAGAAATAGAGTTAACTCAACCAAAGGATTTAGAATCGATGGTTATCGCCACATCGTGGAAGGAAAATAGAAAAGCATTCT
>CAZEQQ010000066.1:0-10101 GCA_964514425.1 uncultured archaeon | reverse complement strand
TTTTGCAGTTACTGCGTTTACTTGCGTTGGATCAAATTGGAAGATCATAGGAGGGAAAGGTTTACCAAACAATTCTTCGCATAAGGAAGGATTTTCTATCACAACTTGTTTTAATTTTTTAGAAGCTGCAGTTTCATTTCCTACTCTAACTCCTGTTTCTGTGGAACCATATGCACTAAACACTTCTCCATGGTTCTTTGTTTTTTCTTTAATGAGTTCTGGGAAACTGTCATCAAACCCTTCTCCACCAGCAAAGAAAAGAAAATTATTACTTTGAAAGTCAAAGTTCATTTCTTCTAATTTATTGACAATAGATAGAACAAAAGGAGGATAAGCTAATATCACAATTTTATCGAAAGAATCATGGAGATCATTAATAATTTCAACCACTTCATCTAAACGGGGACCAACAGTAATAGATACACCTGTTCGTCTAGCAGTATAGGTAACTTTTAGCCCACCTACCCAAGTTCCTAAAGCTAAACAGTTGATAATCAAATCAGAGGGTTTTAAACCAAATTGAGTTATAAACCAATTGCTTGCAGCTTGTTCATCAGCTAATTCTTCTTCTTTTGTAGCTACAATATAGAGAGGTTTACCGCTAAAGCCTGAAGTACGGTAAATACTGTTCACAGATTTAAAATTACCATACCGGCATATAGAGCTGAGAGGGTACTTCTTCAGATAATTATCTTTTGTCATAATAGGAACTTTTTCCACAAAATCCTGATAAGTTCTTATTTGTTTTGAAGAGATATTATGAGTCTCAAGAAATTCTGCATAAGCTGGAACTTCTCGAACAGCTTTATGAAAGGCGGATAATGTCATTCTTTCACTGATTTTCATCATTTGTTCTTCTTTTAAGATTTTTAGGAAAAATTTAAGGCGTTTAGGATTACTTAACATTACTCGTTTAAGTTTCTTTAACAAATTATGTGGAAAATCTTTTATATTACTCATCAAACAACATATGCGGAACAAGTATAAAATAATTGTCCTACATTTTTACAATATTCCCATTTTTGGAAAATTATATATATCTGAAGTATAGCATAAATATAAGTACTAACAGATGTTATTAAAGAGACCAAGAGTAAGAAACAAGTAGTTTTATTATAATTCATAGAAAAGATTTAAAGTCAGTTCCCTTTATAGAAGAGTTTATCAACCTTTAGAAAGAACTTTTACGCGGTTTAAAAGGAGAGAAGAAAAAAATATTAGATAATTTTTAGTATCTGAGCATCCTTGGGTTAAGGTATAAATCAGATTCTCCTTTTCTTAGCTTCAGTTTTGCGCCTTTCTTTATTGCCTTTAAGGTAGATTTGATGGTCTTCTTAACATCATTCTTATATTTGAGTGTCGCAGCGAATAGAATTAAGGTGGTAAAAAATTGTGCATCATTTGCTAAGTCTTCATCATATATATTAATAACATATTTTCCACCAAAAGAAAAGAGTTTTCCATCAATTTTTGCAACTTTCCGTCCAGATAAATCTTTAACTTTCCAATCACTACCTAAAGTTAAACGAATATCATCAATAACATAAGCATTATGAACTCGATCTTCGTCGACTAAATCTAAACCAAAAATTTCTCCTCTTAATATAGAAGCACGAAACTGATGAATTTTTATCAAAATGCTAGTTTTATCAATTAAACAAGAATAAGCAGCACAAGATCGTCTATGTGCTCTGCTAGTCATTACACTTTCTCCTTGGAGCATCTCAATGCTACCTCGCCAGTATTCAGACATAGTGAATAATTTGATGACAAGTTTTCTGTTAAGAGGATTTTTTGCTTTCCACGTACCTTCACGGAAAGCTAAAATACCGTAATCATCACCATCTTTTTTTACACCTCCAATGATTTTGGAGTCTCTAGTCCATTGTCTACTTTTACTAATTCTGGCGTCAACAGCTCTAATTCCTAAATCAATTTTTGGAATTATACGCATGTTAACTTCAATTTTAGTATGACTTTTCTTCTTGTTTTCTTCTTTTGGTTTTTCTGTTTTAATATCTTCGGTCATTTTAATCACCTAATTTTGTATAAGAGTAATATCCATTGTAAAATTAATGGTATCAAGCCTATCTCTACTCTATAATATAAGAAAGGACGTATCTTAAATAAATCTTCTGCCAAAAAATCATCCCACAACTTAGAGATAATGCGAAATAACAAAAAAAGGAAAGAAAGAAATGAAAAAAAAGTAAGTAATAGAAAGGCTATTCTTTGGCAACTATTTCATTGATTTCCTTGGCAAAGTTAGCACTGAAAACAAAGAGTTTCTTATCTTTCTTATATTCACCAATTTTTTCGTTTCTTTCAACTAATCGAAGGAGTGAGGCTTCCACTTTATCTTTGTTCTCTTCTAGAAGGTTGCTTAGTGTTAACAAAGTAACTTCCCTTTCAGGTTCATATTGCTTAAGATTTTCTCCTACCAGTTGATCAAGTGCCCAATCTTCATATGATTTATAACCTTCATCCACCAATCTTTGATATGTGGCATAATTAGTAAAACCGTCTTTACGTAAAACTTTTGCAGTATGAACATCTAGAGACTCTATATGGCTAACAATTGACGTCAATTTGGTCTTAGATCTCACTTTAAACCAAAGAGTAAAGAGAATCAAAGATACGATTACAGCAATTATAAGAACCGTAATAAAAATAATGTTCCAATCTATCATTTTCATACTTCCGTGTTTATGTTAACTGTAAATCAAGTTTAAATAGTTTTCTTATCCTTAATAACCATGATATAATAAAGAGGAGTAATGTTAGGACAATGAAATAATTTAGGATTTAAGTTAGAAGGATTATTTTTAGAGAGAGATGTATTTAGAAAGTTTTTTATCTTCAAAGAACAATTAGTGCACAAGAAATCAAAGAAAGGGGATATAATGAAAGTAAAACAAGAAGATGTTAACTATTTAGTATTTGAAGGGGGAGGAGGGAAAGGGATAACCTATTTAGGTGTTGCAAATGCCTTACATGAACTTGGTATACTTGAATACACTAATGGGAAATTGAATGCGGATAAGATAAAAGGAATTGCAGGAACGTCAGTAGGGTCATTGACAGCAACGCTACTAGCTAGCGGTTACAATCCTTCACAAGTTGAAGCAATTATAACTGATAACCTCACTACTAAAATTTTAGATTCTGTTGAATTTGACAAGGTACCAACTATCTACACTACTTCATTTCCTAATCACATCTATAGTTTTAAAGAAGATAATAATAAAAGACAAGCCGAAAATCTCATTCCAGAATTATCCGATTTAGAAGAAAAATCCTTAAAAGAAATTCTTCGTGTTCCAGGAAAGGTTGTCAAAAATTTCAATTATCACTTTTTTTCACACTTATTTAAGTGGTATATAGAGTATGAATCAAAAAAAGATGAGAAAGAAGAAGAGGAAGAAGAAAAACTAGAATTACTTACAAACTTTGAGGAATTAGCAAGAAATAAGATGTTGAAACCTGTTATAAACAAAGTATTCGACAATGCTCCAGAAGCGTCTAATAGTCTTAAATTCGATTTTGGTATGTTTATTGGTGGAGAATTTAGAAAAATGTTAGATAATTTGATAAAAAATAAAACAGGCATACCAAATTGTACATTTAAGCAATTTCATCAAGCAACAAAGATTGACTTAGTTCTCACAGGGTTTGATGTAACAAAAAATGAAGTTCTGTATTTTAGAAACAATGAGATATTTGAAAATCTATGCGTTTCTGATGCTGTAAGAATGTCTATAAGTATTCCCATGATTTTTAAACCAGTTTTAATGGAAAGAAGAAATACTAAAATTGGTTCTTTTTCTAAGAGAGTAGGATTTCCAAGTTATATTGTTGACGGAGGGATAGGGAATAATTTTCCAATGAGAGTCTTTAATGACAAGGATGACAAATTAAATCCAAACGTTTTAGGTTTCGAATTAGCGGTAAATTACTTTACACCAAGCAAAAAAACAATGTTAGGATTTATGGAAAGTATTTTCCTAGCAATGATTAAGAAAACAACAGAAGCACAATTAAGAAATGATGAAGAAAGAGAACAAAGGATAGAATTGGATTCAAAAGACTTACGAGTGTTAGACTTTTCTTATGAAGAGTTACCACAAGGAATAATAGACAATGCAAAAAAGAAAACCTTAGAATATTTTGAATAAAAAAATCAAAGAAAGGAGATTATTCTCTTTTCTCCGTCTCTTTTTCATGTTTTTGTATTAACGCCACTTTTAAATCTTTTAGACGTTGGGTTAAACTTACTTTATAGATATGAGGATTTAAGAATCTGAGATGACTGCTATCAATTTGTGATAGTTGTTCAAAACATCTAGTTCTAGAATCTTTCCAAATTTCTTCTTCTGTTTTCTTTTCATAGAATTTCATAAGATCTACATAAAGAGGTTCTTCAATACACTCTTCTAAAGTATAATAGATAGAAGAATCTGTGTGATGATATATTTTTTCCCCTTTAACAGGAGGAGTTTCATCTATTAATCCCATAACATCAGCAATCCAATTTCCATCAACATCTTTCATACGCCAAAGATTCTTTTTCCCAGGATTAGACGTTTTAATTCGGTTCTCTGATAATTTTAAAACTGGTGTATCGCCGATTTGAACGAGTTTATAGACGCCATCCAAAGCAGAAAGATCTTCACTATGTCCAGTAATAAGATGAGTGCCCATACCATACACTAAACGGTCAATAAGACGAGTAGCAAAATCCGAATCGTAGGAATCATCAGATCCATTACGTATTTGATTGATAATTGATTCAATAACATACTCATTTAATCCACCAGATAAAACAATCTTGGTGTCAGTAAAACCCGCATCATCAAGCATTTCAGCAGATTTAACAGCTAACCAAGCTAAGTCACCAGAATCAAGACGAATACCGTGAAGTTTTTCTCCACGTTCTTGCATCTCTAATCCTACCTTTATAGCATTAGGAACACCACTTTTCAAAGTGTCATAAGTGTCGACAAGAAGAGTAGTACTATCAGGGAAAGAACGGGCATAAGCACGAAAAGATTCAAGTTCAGAATCAAAACTTTGAACCCAAGAATGAGCTTGAGTACCCAAAACGGGGATATTATAAAACTTACCTGCAATAGTATTGGAAGTACCCATAAAACCACCAATAACAGCAGCACGAGCGCCAACTATGCCAGCATCACCTTGAGCACGACGTAAACCAAATTCCATGACACGATCTTTGCGTTTAGTAGCTAAACAAACACGAGAGGCTTTAGTAGCAATTAAAGATTGATAATTGAAGATATTAAGCAAAGCAGTTTCAATTAATTGAATTATACCTAAAGAGCCTGTAATCTGAATAACAGGAACAAAGGCGAAAGAAATAGAGCCTTCAGGTAAACCTCGGATTTCTCCTTCAAACTTCAAAGCAGAAAGATGGTCTATGAACTCTTCTGAAAACTGTTTTTTGGTGCGAAGATAAGCTATATCTTCATCAGAAAAACGATAATTTGTCAAAAATTTGACTATATCATAAACACCACAAGCAATAGTATAGCCACCTTTGAAAGGATTACGGCGGTAAAAAAGTTCAAACGTAGCTTCTTCATGAGTTTTTCCTGCATCAAAATAACCTTGAGCCATAGTTAATTCATAGAAGTCAGTAAAAAGACCGCGAGAGTGATATGAAATATCTACCATTTTTATTACCAGAGAAATTTGAGATATATTAGAAGTAATAGTTAAATAGTCTTTGGGTTAGGTTATGAAGTTTAAACTAAAAATTTAAAGGAATTAAAAAGGAGAGAAGAACAAAAAATATGGCATAAAGTAATTTATGATTTAATAACTTATTTTACGTATCCTTTTCATTTCATAATGGTTTTTGTGCCGATTATTTCAATATTGTTTACAATATATGCCTATGCTCATTTTCTAGTTCTTTGAGTGCAATTTCGTCCTCTACCTCAAACACCGTGAGCTAGGCTGAGAGTTTTTGAATATGCAGTTTATACAGAAAGGCTTTGATAGTTGATTTTAAGGAAAAAAGAAAGAAACACCTACTATTAATAGATGCTCTACCATCAATTTTTACGCTATAATAAAATACATTAGTAATGATAATGCAAAGTTACATCGATTTTTAGTGAGTTTGACTGCCAAGTACTCTTTGGGTAACCATAATACAAGCTGTAGTAACTGTATTTAAAGAAACTATTCTCCGTATGGTAAATTTGGGTGTGATACGCACCATTAAAATAGGTCCAATGACCATATGTGTAAGCACCTGTAATAGTATAATAGCCTGTTTGAGTTTGTGGCTTTAAATACAGATGACCTTCAAAAAGTATTTCATCATTACTACCGTCATCTTTTTCCATTACATAGATGTAGATAGACTTTGACGTATCTATACGAAGATAATCAAAACTCACAATATAATAGTCGGTGGGATTATCAGGAGGTACATTCCATACTTCATGAGTTAAAGGCTGCCAGTAACCAGGATCAGGATCAATGAAGTTCCAAGCAACTTCCGATTCAAATTGATACCAAGATTTATAGTATACTTTAAAGTAAATGTCTTCTTTTGAGGTTTCTGTGCCTTCGCGTAAATCCATACTGTGCATCTTGATTTGAGTGCTCACTCTCAATATAGCTCCTCCTTCACCAGGATCTAAATTATAGTTTCCATATGTAGTAACATAAGGAAGCAATAAAGTCAGTATTGTTAAACATACTATTAGGTTTTTAGTAATTTTTATAATAAGAATCACCAACATAACTGAATACTCACAGATATTTTAATATTTGTAATAAAGTTCAAATAAAAAAACTATTATAGTTGTAATATCAATACCAACTATCTCTAAAGGAGATAGTTAGATATATAGAGACAATACATATTTTTTTGACTAAATATTAAAAATAATTTAGAGATAAGTAATATTTATAAATACAACAGTTAAATGAAGAGATGTAGAATGAAGAAACGATACAATAAAAACAGATTCCTTTTTATTATCATGCCTTTAGTTGTCTCATCGGTAATATTCTCATTATTATTTATGTCAACAACTCTAAATAAACAAGCACAATATATTGACTTTCTTGAAAATACTAAAGGAGATTTTATATTTTTTGAAGAGAACGGGACAATTGTTAAAAGCAACGCGTATGAGAAGAATGAGCTGTTTAAGAACAAATACTCATTGGAGGATATTCATTATCTGCAAGTTATCGACGCTAATATTTCTATAGAGAATAATTGGGAAAACTATAAACTTTGTATTGCATCCTCAGAATTCTATCAACTGTTTCTTAATGCAACTTTAGATAAAAATCAGTTTATGCTTCCTCAAGGTTCCGTTTCATTGGAATTTAACTCTAATTATAATTTGACTTTTATTATTGGAGGAGAAATAAATCAAACAGAGAATCTTCAATTAGTTTATAGGTTTTACAGTGAAAAAGGATTTAGTGTAAGTACAGTTCTTAATTATCACTTCTGGGTAAGGAATTTTGAATCTCTGCTTTTTCTTACAGATGAGACTTTTGAAGAGATGTTTGCAAATACAACAAAAGATCAAATCAACATACTTTATTTATCCATATTTGATTTCGATAAAAGTGAACTTATGGGATATGCGCCAAAGAAAGCAGCAAGTATAGTAAAAGAAAATACTCTAAAGCTATATCTAGATTTAAAGAGAGAAAGCCCCTATGCTATAGAAACAGAACATCATTCTTCGCTATACAAATATATTGACCCTTATTACCAATACCCTTTAAAAGTAACGATTTATGGAAAAAATGGTCCGTATAAACAAGTTGATTCTTATATACCTGTTCTAACTTTTACAGTTATGATTTTTAGCCTTGCTGTTATTATAATCATGTTTGTAAATTATTCTAAAACGTTTCATTTTTTTCAAAAAGAGCATTACACCTACATCATTTTAAAGGGAGGAACAAGAAAATTTGTTTTGTTACAATTAGTTCGAGATTATTTTTTTAAATCCCTCCCCTTTTCAATTTTAGCTAGTATTTTTATCCAATATATACTATTGTATAGTATTTTACCAGAAACTATTTTTTGGACAAATTTTACCCTTAATTTGGTCTATAGTGCGATTCTATGTGTTTTTATAATTGCTATGATACAATTTTATTTTCTAGTTAAGAACTATCAATTACGCTTGTTTGAGCAAGAAGAAAACTCTAACTTTGTTAGACGTCTAAAAAAGGATTTAGGAACTTATTTTGTCTATTTTATAGGTATAATTGCGATAGGTTTGTTTACTGAAAGCTTATTTAACATGAATCAACCACAACAGCCTAGAGTTCTTGTTCATGCTCTCAATGCCTTATTAATCTATATGGCGATAATTCTTTTCATGTTCCTTTTTATTCGTTATTATTTGCCTTTTTCTGGTGCCATTATAGGGAAAATAGTTGCGCATAAATTAAGATATAAGAAGTACATATATTCTCCTATTTCTTCTACTCTTAGAAAAAATGTTGCTCAAATACGAGTATTAGTATTTTTTATGATTATTGTCTCGGTTCCTCTTTTATCAATCGATTCAATGAAAAGTTTTCAGTCAGAAACAGCTACTATAAATCAATTTTATGATGTAACTGTAAAAATTAAGTATGAGCATTTTGACTATGTTAATGAATTCCTAAAAAATATGACAAATGAGAAATTAGATTTATATCGTAGCAAATTAAGCCAATATCGGTTAACAAAAGAGAATTCTGAAATAAAGATCACTAAGTTTTCAGTGAATTACTTTTATTTAAGCCCTAGTGATATGGTTAAGCTATCTCACTTTGAATCAATGAACAAGAATTATCATGGAGAGATGTATAATTCTTTTCCTGTTGATAAATTGTTAGAATCTAATTCTAGTGTTATTATCGACCAACAGTTTGCAAGTTTATCTCGGATGAAAGCTGGTGAAAGCTATTTAATCGATTTTGTTGTAGGAACTTTATTGACAAAAAGGAGTAATGTTTCTATTATTGATACTGTTTCTTTCATTCCTTTATTCTCATGGTTAACTGCTCATGATCATAACGGATGCGATAATATGTTAATAACTACAGGAAAAGAATTTGTGGGTGGTAGAAGTTGGATTTCAGTATACCAGCATATTAATCTTATTGAGGGAATTAGTGTTGAAGAATTCAAAGAATACATTTTCTCTCTTAATAATTTGTACCAGTTTAACATCGAGATAATAGATTTTAGTTCTCTATCGCTTTTTAAGTATATAGAACCTTATAATACTCCTGTGATGATCAGGATTAATTTGATACTACTATTACTAACAGGTTTATTTGTAGGGACACAGATAGTTATTTATTCTAAACAAACTTTAGGAGAGTTATTTACTAAAATGTCTCTTTTGTATGCAAAAGGATTAAAGATCAAACAAGGGATTTCTCTTTCTGCTTTTGCTATTACTCTTATGTTATTTTCTCTCATATTTATTAGTTTCATAGTTGCAATAGGGATTACACAGCTTTTCTTACTTGGAAGTCAAGCGCCACAGTACAACCTACCAATTTTCGTGTTTATCGGAAATTCAGTTTTAATATTTTTGTTTGTTACCTTTACCTCTCTTTTTACTCTTGGTCTATTTACTTCTTTCTATCATTATATACGCATGAAGAAGAGCATTACTATTCTTAGCCTTTCCGAGCAGTCTAAGAGCCAATTGATGGAGTTATTATTATGAACATTAAAATTAGTAAAGTAATTTTCAAAGGTCAAAGACAGGTTTTACTTATTGAGAGTCTTCTCATATTGTTTATATTTGTCCTATCTTTTTCATCATTCAGTTTGTACTTAGAAAATTACCGAAATGATTGGAATACAGTTTTTAATACCGAAACTCATTCTGATTTAGAGATAAGTATTTTTGAACCACAGATGATATTTTCTATTACTAGTCTTGAAATAAAGCAAGCTTTGACGAATTTTTCCTATTATCTTATGGTAGATTTACCAACACCATTATTCTCTATTTCTGTTAATGGTACAACTACTCATGCAACCTACTTGGCGTGTAATCCAAATATATTCGAGAATATAAAACC